>CAJBIL010000204.1 GCA_903953145.1 uncultured beta proteobacterium | reverse complement strand
TTCATCATCACGGCACCGCTTTTCCATCAGGCCGTGCCGGTCGATCTGCCGAAAGTCGAGTCAACAAAGCTTGACGAGAAACCGCACACGCTTTCCGTGGCGATCGACGGCGCTGGCGTGATTCACGTCGACGGTCTGCCGTTCGACAAGGCCGCCTTACCAGCGCGCTTCGCCGAGGCGATGCATAGCGGTACAGCACCCGAGCTGCACCTGCGCGCTGATCGCGGCACGCGTTACGAGCGCGTTACCGAAGTGCTTGCCGAGGCACAGCACGCGGGGATCGTAAAGATTGCTTTTGTCACCGAACCGGCACGTTGATCACTTTTGGAAAACCAGAGAGCGTATTCAAATAATGAAGAAAGATTTTCACCCCTCGCAGCTGCGCCCGCTTGCCCTGTTACTCACCGCGCTTTTTGCCCCCACTGCATTGGCGCAAGGCGTTGCCAGCGAAAGGGAACTGGCGCCCGTCTCGGTCTCGGGCGCACGTTCGCCGCTTGACCCCAATCTGCCGGCCTCGACTTTTTCAACAACGCGCGAAGCATTGCAAACACAGAGCTTCCTGAATAGCGAAGATGCCTTGACCTATGCGCCCAGCACAACGGTACGCAAACGCTTCATCGGCGACCGTAACTCGAATCTGGGCGGTCGTTCATTCGGGACGACGCAGCCGGCACGCGGCCTGGCTTATGTCGACGGCTACCTGATTTCGAATTTTCTCGGCCGCTTCGATGCGCCGCGCTGGAGCAGCATTGCGCCGGAGGAGATCAGCCGTGTCGATGTGCTTTACGGCCCGTTTTCCGCGATTTACCCCGGTAATTCGATCGGCACCACCGTCGCCATCACGACGCGCAATCCAACGAAACTCGAAGCCTCGGGCGGTGTTCAGTATTATTCGCAGAATTTTGACCAGTACGGCCTGAAAGGCAGCTACAAAAACGATCAGGAGAGCGCTTTTGTCGGCAATCGCTGGGGCGATCTGGCGCTCACGGTCACCGCCAACCGGCTGGCCTATGAATCGCATCCAATGACCTATACAACGATGGTTGCCGGTGCGGCTGGCACCAATCTGGGTGCGGTGAATGGGGCAACGCTTGATCGCGACGCCAACGGCAATGCGCGGGTCGTGATGGGCGCCAGCGGCATGCAGACGGGCGTTCAGGAGCAGGCCAAGTTCAAGCTGGCCTATGACTTTACGTCGACGCTACAAGCCGATGGGATGTATGCGCGCTGGCGTAACGACTACAACGTAAAAAACCAGACGCTGCTACGCAGCGCGACAACGGGCGCAGAAATCTGGAAGGGCGCCGGCAATGGCTTTGTTCAGGTCAACGGCGTGAATTATCAGCTGCCGACAATGGCGCCGCAAAAAGGCCTTGAAGAGCACGAGCAGATCGGGGGACGACTCCGCACGCGCCACAAGACGGGCTGGAACTATTCGGTGCAACTCTCTTCGTATCAGGTGCTGACCAACAGCTTGCGTCAGGCAAGGGTGTCTGATCCGCTGGCGTCGGGCATCGTCACCGGCACGGATACCGATGGCTCGGGCACCGGCTGGCGAACGTTTGAGTTGCAGAGCACCTATACACCAGGCGGCAACGCCGGGCATGCACTGACATTCGGTTATCACCAGAACAACTATGTATTGAAAAACCAGGTTTTCAATCTGAGCAACTGGAACAACACCTCAACGCGCACGACGGAGAGCCAGAATTACTTCGGCAAAACCGAAGTGAAGGCACTTTACGGGCAGGATGCCTGGCGCTTCCGGCCTGACTGGACGGCAACTTTCGGCCTGCGCATCGAACGCTTCCGTGCCTATGAGGGCTCACAGTTCGACACAGCAGCAGCGTTGACGCCACAGGTTATTCACGCGGATCGTAGCGCTTCCGGGACTAGCCCCAAACTCTCGCTGGCTCATAACCTGAACGACGACTGGCTGGTGCGCGCCTCGCTCGGTCGCGGTATTCGCTTCCCGACGGTGTCGGAATTGTTCCAGGGAACCCGCAACGGTACGACGATCTACAACAACGACCCGAACATGAAGCCGGAAAAAAGCGACGCCAAGGAGTTGTCGGTGATCCGCGAAGTGGGCAACAGCAACCTGCGTATTTCCTTGTTCGAGGACGACATCAAGGATGCCATCTTCCAGCAGTCGCAACTGGTCGGTGCGGTGACCGTCAGTACCGTGCAGAACGTTGATCGCGTCCGCACGCGCGGCATCGAAACTGCATTTCAGGGCACTGATCTGCTGATCAACGGCCTCGATTTGCAGGCCAGCCTCACGCTGTCAAATTCAAAAACACTGGAAAACTCGATGCTGCCGGCCTCCGAAGGCAAAAACTGGCCGCGTGTGCCGCGTGTGCGCGCCTCGGCGCTGGCCAGTTATCGCACTGGCTTGTGGACCGGCTCGCTCGGCGTCAAGCACGAGGGGCGTCAATACAATACGCTGGACAACATCGACAGCAATCCGGACACCTACGGCGGCGTTTCCAGCTTCACCATCGCTAACGCCAAGCTCAGTTATTCGCTGGGCAAGCAAGGCAGCCTTGCCCTTGGTGTCGACAATCTGACCGACAAGCGTTACTTCGTTGCGCACCCCTACCCGGGGCGCACGGTCTTCCTTGAAGGAAAGTTGAGCTATTGATGAAGTTGGCGATGCGTAGAATTATTCTTGGGTTAAGCCTGCTGCTGAGCCTCAGCGCCGTTTACGCGGCCGAGGCAATGCCGGCCAACGTGAAAAAAATCAAGGTCGAACTCGGCGCGTCGGCGGTATTTTCTCCGGATGGGCGGCTCTATGCCGTTGCTAAACAGGGCGAGCATCTGCTGCTTTATCGCAGCAATAACGAGGGCGTCAGCTGGTCGGCACCTGTCGTGGTCAATGCGCAGCCGGAAGCGATATCCGCCGATGGCGAGAACCGCCCGAAGCTGGCTTTTGCCAAAGATGGCGGTCTGCTGGTGTCATGGACCAAGCCGCTGAGCAAACCCAATACGGGTGAAATCCGTTTTGCCCGTTCGGACGACGGCGAACGTTTTTCCCCGCCGATCACGGTGCATCAGGATCGTGCCGAAATTACGCATCGTTTCGAGTCGATGCTGGTCGCCGGTGACGGCCGGGTACTACTGGCGTGGATCGACAAGCGCGATCTGGAAAAAGCCAAGGCCGGCAAGGAGGCGTATCACGGTGCGGCGATCTATGCCGCTGTGTCGACCGATAACGGGCGCAGTTTCCAGCCGGAAAAGAAATTGGCCGACCACTCCTGCGAGTGCTGCCGGCTGACTTCGGCAAGCGATGCAGACGGCACACCGATCTTCATGTGGCGGCACGTTTTCGCACCGAACGAGCGCGATCATGCGATCGTTCGCATCAAGCCCGATGGCTCGCCGGAAGCCTTGCAACGCGCTACCTTTGATCGCTGGAAAATCGATGGCTGCCCGCATCACGGCCCGTCGCTGGCCGTCGATGCCGCCGGCGTGCGGCATGCGGTGTGGTTCAACCACAAGGATGGCGAAGGTCGGGTGTTTTACGGCCGGCTCAGCTCAGACGCGGCTGCACCAGGGCTTGATGGGCAGCGTAGCGTTGGCGGGGTGCGGGCCGAGCACGCCGATCTGGCGCTCACCGGGCAGCGCGTGGCGATTGTCTGGAAAGCGTTCGACGGCGAGCAGACAAAGCTTCATGCCGAGTTGTCGGAAGATGGCGGCAAGACTTTTCGCGCTTTTGACCTCGCCGCTTCCGCCGGCCCCTCGGATCAGCCCCGCGCCTTGTCGCATGGCGGGAAGCTGTACGCCTTCTGGCACAGCGCGCGCGATGGCATGCGGGTTTTTCGTCTGGATTAAACCTTGCACCTGACCACGGCGAAGATGCCCGACGTGGTTAGAACTACGGAGTTTAACGTGAATGTCGGGGTGAACCCCGACCTACAAATCTGGGGCCACTTCACGCTAAGCCGCGCCAAGCCTTGTTCTACAAGACCACTCTCTGTAGATCAAGCAAATACGGGCATCTCCAGAGTATCATGCGCTAGATCGCCATTCCATGCGGGCTACAGGGCAGCGCTTAGCTCAGGTTGTTTCATCTTTGTTCAGCCGGCGTCTGAATTCGACTTCCAGTTTGCTGACCCGTTTGGCGACCTGTACGCCGAGTCCATTGACGAACGGCACGAATTCGTCGAGTGGCAAGGGGTGGCCGACTTGCGCTGATTCGCCGGTGGGCTGCGTCAGGCGCAGGGCGAACAGACCATCGGCGCGGCAGGACATCGAGTAGCGCGTGTGTTCACTGCGCCGGTTAAGTCGCTCGACGGCAGCGCTGGCCTTGGTGGATCGCATCGAGGAATACTCCGGGAAGTGCGCTTGAGCGCGCGTTACAAATAACCTGATTTGCCGGGGCTGGCAGACTAGCGCTGCCGGCTTTTCCAGGTAGCGCAGCAGGTTTTGCGCAGGTATTCGAGAGCGCGCGCCATGTGGGTATCCGGCCAGTTGGGGTCGGTATCGGCGAGTTGCTCTTCGGCTTCGGGCTTCAGGTCATCCGCCCAGGTTTTTCTCAGATCTTCGCGCGTCGACTCGGGTGCATGGTTGTCGATAAAGTCGATGACGGCCTTGGCGTTGAAGCCGTCAGCCCGGAAAAGTCGGGTGATTTCTTTGGCCTCTTTGAGCAGCATGGTGGCTTTGGGCGGCAAGCCGGTCGCGAGAAACAGAAAAACGGTGGCGAGCACGGCGGGGTCATCCGCCTCACCGTGCGTCACGCGATCCCACTCCCTGGCGACCAGACGGTCGTATTCCCGAACGTCTTCGTCGAGGCTTTCGCTGACAAAGTAGGCTTGGCCAACCTCACCGTAGAGTAGCTTGTCGGCGCTGTTGCCGGCGGCGCGAATCTGCGGCAGATCATTGGCGACAAAGCGCGCCATGGCGCGTCGGGTGATCTGCTGGAATTCGGTCGGCGCATCCTTGAGAACGGCATTGAGCCGCCGCTCGTCAAGCGTGGCCTGCGGGCGCTTGGCGGCTTTGATCAGGCGAACAAACGTGGTGCGGGTGAGCGGCTTGAACTCGGCCTGATCGATAAAAATCAACAGCATGGCGCTGCGCATCAGCGCGTCGGCGTCATCGCCGTCGCTCAGGTCATCGCGCGCAACGCCCATTTTTCGGGCCAACCAGAAGGCGCAGTCGATGGTGTTGCGGTTGTCTTGCCGCTGGGCGAGTTCTGCCCGGTAATCGGCAAGAGAGATGGTCGCGGCCGCTGTTTTTTCGTCGAGGTAGGCGCGCTGCTGCTCGGGCAAGGTTGAACTGCGGTCGATCAACGTGCTGTCGGGCAGGGTTTGCAGGCGCTTGAGCATCTCCGATCCGCCTTTGGAGTGCGAAAGAAAGGTCTTGTCACGCAAGGAGATCGCGGCAAGTTGCAAATCGCCATCGGACATATCCTCAAGATAGAGGCTGATCAGATTGGCCATCCGGCGCAGCGCCAGCTCAAGCTCCGGGCGCAGATGGGCAGTACCGAAAAAATGGGCAATCTGAACGATGCCTTTCGCAAAATCCTCCTGGATAAGCAGCAAACGCGCCGGTGTAATGACCCCTTGCTTTACGCCGTAATGCAGCGCCTTGTCGAAAAACGGCCGCGCATCGAAAGCGGCCACTGCGTTGTTGCTCAGGGGCGCGGAGGCTGGCGATAGGGGCAAAATTGGCGGCGGATTCAAAACGATGGTCATGCGTCCAGATCCTTAAATAGCGGATTCTTCTTCGTCGCCCGGGGCTTCACCAAAGCCGGCACTGGCCAGCGCCGGCACAGCATTGGACTCTTCCAGATGTTTTTGCACCCGGTCGCGCAGCGTGATCATCACTTCCTCGAACGCGTCGGGCAACTCGTAGCGCAGAATCCACGCGGTTTCCATCCAGTCACCATCCGCGATTTCAGAGCGGGAGAGCAGCGGGCGGGCGCTTTCCATCGAGTCACCAAACCCGAGGCCGTGATCAAGTTCCTCGATCTTCTCCATCAGCCAGGTGTTGTGCGTTTTGGCGCCGGAATCCGGGTCGAATTGCGGGGTAAAACTGCCGGTCGTGGCAAAGCTGAAAATCTCGTCGTAGCGGTCTTCAAAATAGTCCGCCAGCGTGGTGCTGCCCCCGTCAATCTCGGCAATCGCTTCCAGATACTCGGCTACGCTATGCAGGTCACGGTGCATGACGGCATTCATCATGGCGCGCAAACGCTCGCTGGTGCGCTCACCGTACTTCCTTTCGAGGACGATGGAGCGCGCGAACTGCTCTGGCGTGACGACCATGTTGACCACGGATTCGCGGGAGGAATCAAACTCGCGCATGACAGCGAGCAGATCCTTCGGCGGCAGGTCATCAAGAACGCTGACCAGCGCGTGATCCCCCTCCTGGTCGGCAATCGCGACAAGCGCACTCTCCGCACCGGCAATATCGCCCGCGAGAATCAACTGTGAAGATTTCAAAACCACCGGATGCATGCTGTGTCTTTCTTTGAGTGTTTGGGTGAGTACAGGCGCCCGTAGGTCGGGCTTCAGCCCGACATTCAACGCCATTGCCCCCTAAAGGAACTTGAGCCATAGGCCCCTTCGCTTTCAGGGCGTCGGGTTAAAACCCGACCTACCTGCAAAGCAATTTCATTCTCAGGGATTGCGCCTGGTGTAATGATTGTCAGGGTGAAAATTTCAGACCAAAAACTAACAATTAACGCTCCAGAACGTCAAACCCCTGCTCGGCAAGCCAGTCTGCACCGGCTTCGCTCAGGTCCTGTTCGCCATCATCGTCGTTGCCTGCATTCTCATCGTTTTCATCCTTTTCAGGCGCGGGTTCGGGCGCTGGCGCAGCGTATGAATCCTTGTTGCGCAGGAATTCGAGCGCGGCAGTAGCGACGAGGAAGACATCGCCGCCCGGCGCTTTTAACGATGCTGCGATCAATGGCTCGGCCCAGTCGGCAATCGTCAGATCATCCTTTAACGCCGCCCAGTCAAGGAAGCCGACACGCCCCGGCTCGCTCAGCACAATGCGCTGCATGACCTCAGCGGAACGGAACCCAAAAGCGCCGTAGAAAACAACAGCCACCATCTCGGGGCTGAATTCGATCATCGGCAGAATGGCGTCAATCTCCCGGCGCTTGTCGTTCAGGCGCTTCTGCAATACCGACTTGCCTTCAGAATCGGAGAATAGATCATCAACCTCATCGTTATAGCTTTTGATCAGGTCGGAAAAATAATGTGATTTTTTCAATGGGGGCTTCCCTGAATAACGGTCTGGAGGTATTTCGCTGCAATATCGCGGGCGACAGGCAAAGGGTCTTCGATCAGGCTGCGCTGCCGGTTCTCGTCGTAAGCCTTGCGGCGTGCGCTATCGGCCAGCACTTCATAGGCTTCCTGAACTTCCCGGAAGCGCGTTGCAGCGTCATGCGAAGGGTTTTTGTCCGGGTGATACTGCGCGGCTTTCTTGCGGTAAGCCGCCTTGATCAAATCTGCCGCTGCATTGGGCGCAACGCCCAGTTTTGCATAGTGGTCCTGCGCTAAAGTCATGGTTTCACTCTCATCTACCCGAAGCATTCCGACGCGGTGCGCAGTTTAACCCAGACCAGGGTGAATGCACCTCAATGCGCTCCCCTGCACGCTCAATAGCGTTAATCCCGTTGAACGCGGATCGCCCGCCACAACACCGAGCCGAGCAAAATTGCCGCCAGCAACAGGCTGAGCAGCGAAGCAAGCCAGAAACCGGCGACACCCATCGGCGCCGCCGCACGAAACGCCAGCCACCAGCCGCCGAATAGACCGATGCCCCAGAAGCAGCCGATATGCACCAGCATCGGGGCAAAGGTGATTTTGTAGCCCCGTAGCGCGTAGGCGGCAACCGTCTGCACGGCGTCGAATACCTGATAAATCGCCACATAAGCAATCAGCGACAAGGCGACCGCCTGCACCGCAACATCGCTGCTATAGGCCACGACAATCGGCCGGGCAACCAGCCACAGCATGAGGCCAAGCAAAGAAGCCAGACCGCCGGCCAGCAGCAACCCGGCACGGATCGAGGCGCTGGCGCGCAGCCAATCCCGCGCGCCAGCCGCCTGGCCGACTTGCGAAAGCGTGGCAATCGCCAGCGACAAAGGCAGCATGTAGCAAAGTGCCGCCAGATTGGCGACGATGCGATGCCCGGCCACCATCGTGGCCCCCAGCTGCGCGACGAAGAGCGCAATCAGCGTAAAAGACGAAATTTCGACAAAGCTCGACAAACCCATCGGCAAACCAAGCCGTAACAACTCGCGCAGCGGCTTTAGGTGCGGCCGCTGCCAGTCGGC
>CAJBIL010000203.1 GCA_903953145.1 uncultured beta proteobacterium | reverse complement strand
CTGGGTAGAATCAAATGATGCAGCAACGCTAATCAGCGCCAGCGCCTGCTCAATGGTGCCGGGCTCGCCAAGCTCGCCAGGCCGCACCAGACGCTCGACTTCCTTGCCCTGCCGCATAAAAACAAGCGTCGGCCAAAGTTTAACGCGGAACGAACGCCCCAGCAGGCGACCCGGCCCATCTTCAATTTTCAGATGGCGAATCTGCGGATACCTGGCAAGCGCCGCCGTAATCAACGGCTGCGCCGCCTGACAATGGCCGCACCACGGCGCACCAAACTCGATAACCAGCGGCTCAGTCAGCGCATCAATCCCGGCACGGGTCGGCTCGATTGGCGAATCGGACATGTTGATCTCCAAAAAACAACGGGGAAAACCGCCCCCTTAAAACTCCATCGTGTCGGCAAAGGCCAGCGCCTGTAGTTGCGCCCGGTTGAGTTGATCGGCCGAGAGCCCGAGCATGCCGGCCTGCTCGGCAATCGCTTCGCCGTCATTGCCTTCGCAGGCGATGGCCAGGTCGAGGAAGGGGCCATAGAGGCCGCCATTACCGAGCAGGGCGTCGCTGATCGGCTCGGGCAAATGCATGGCATCAAGTGCGTGCTCCATACCCACGCCAAGCAGGACGTCAAGCAGCGAAAAGGCGCCGGTAATGAACAGGTTGTCGTACTCGGCGCGGTCCACCAGACCATGTGCCAGCAGCTCCATCAAACGCGCGCGGGTCAGTGCGGTGTACATGAGCGACGGCGCCATCGGGTCTTTACTGGCGGTGGCGAGCAGCAATGACAGCCATTTGTTGAGTTTTTCGTAGCCGAGAATGGTCACCGCGTGACGGAATGACTGGATCTCGCAGGAGAGGCCGAAGCCTGCCGAGTTGATGTAGCGCAGCAGTTTGTAGGAGAGTGCGACGTCGTTTTTGAGGGCTGTTTCGATTTCCTTGACGTCGGCATTCTTGCGCACCAGATTGAGCACGCGAACGATCTGCGCCTGGCCGGGGTTGAGGGCTTTGGCCGGCGCGCTGGTCGGATGCTTGAAAAACCAGCTCGCCGCAGCATTCATGCCGGCATCGAGGCAGGCCTGAAACTCGGCTGCGCTATCAACGTTGAGCGCAACGCCAATGCCATAGGGCTGGGTTTTGGTGGCCAGCACCTTGAGCTGTGCCGGGGTAAAGGCCTTGGCATTGAAGGCGATAAAACGAAACTGGGCACCCGCACTTACGGCTTGCGCTGCCTGTGCGTCAAAATCAAGGCAAAGCGCGGGCTGCTGGGTTTGTAACGCGGCGATGAACTCTCCCGCTGCGGCGCCGACAAAAGGTGCCGAGCCCAGTTCGATAGTGGCGTTTTGCGGCACTGACCAGTCGAGCAGGTCGACATCGCAGGGCGTCTCGCCGCAGCTGACGAAAATTGAGCGTTCGCCCATTGGCCAGACATCAGCCAGCGCGTTGAGCGTTTGTGCCGCCGCCTTGGTGCCGCTATGGTCGTCCAGATGCAAGGTCAGCCGGGTGGCGATGATCTTGCTCTGTCGATTGACCAGAGGCTGGCGGGAGATGAAAACTTCATGCATGGCGTTTAATCCGGCGGCGGTTTTTACTGCGCATGTTGGGCAACATCGGTAGCCGAGTTATTGCCCGGTTCATTGCCCGACTCATTGCCCGAATCGCAGGCGAAATCGAAAGAATCGGCGAAAAATTGATCTTCAGGCAACTGGCACCGGCTAACCAGATCGCGCCTGGCTGCGACGACCATCCCCGGTGCGCCACAAACATAAACCTGATGCGCGGAAAGATCGGGGAAATCCTGCATGGCGACTTCATGCACCAGGCCGCGCCGCCCGCCCCAGACGGCATCCGGCTCGCTCAGCACGGGGACGAAACGGATGTGTGGATGTGTGCTGGCCCATTGTTCGGCCAGTGCCGCATGGTAAAGATCGACGCTTGCCCGGCCGCCCCAGTAGAGGGTGATGGGACGGTCCGATTTTTCGGCAATGGCGTGTTCGATCATCGCTTTGATCGGTGCGAAACCCGTGCCGCCGGCGATCATCAGGATGGGCTTTTTTGAGTCTTCCCGCAGGAAAAAGGTGCCGTGCGGCCCGTTGAAACGAAGAATGTCACGTTCCTTCATGGTGCCAAACACATGGCCGGTAAATTGCCCACCCGGTGTCTGTCGAATATGTAATTGCAGACAGGCATCGTCGTGCGGCGCGTTGGCCAGCGAAAACGCCCGGCGCTTGCCGTCCTTGAGCAGAATATCGATGTACTGGCCAGCCAGAAATTGCAGGCGTTCGCTGGCTGGTAGCTTGAGTTCGAGGATCATCACATCGGGGGCGGCCAGGGTCAGCGTCTGCACGCGCGCAGGCATTGTTTTAACCGGGAAATCCTTGAGAGAGCGCGCCTCCTTGCACTCAACAACGAGGTCGCTTTGCGCCTTGGCGCAGCAGAAAAGCGCAAAGCCGGCCGCACGATCAGGGACAGATAACGCGTGAATTTGCGCCTTGCCATGATCAATCCGGCCACTGAGGACCTTGCCACGACATGCACCGCAGGCCCCGTCACGGCAGCCATAAGGCAGCGTCAAGCCCTGGCGCAGTGCGGCCTCCAGAAGGGTCTCGTCGGCCTCCACCTGAAAATTATGCTGGCTCGACTGGATGCTGACCTGAAAACTCATTGATCGTCCCCTGGATCGTGATTCCGGTAAAATTGCGCGGTGCAAAAACTATTGATTGTCGGCTGTGGCGATGTGGCGCGCCGCACCCTGCCCCGCCTGACCGGACGCTACCGCGTTTTCGCGCTGTTGCGCGACCCGGCGCAGTGCGCCTGGTGGCGCAACGCCGGTGCCACGCCCGTGGTCGCCGATCTTGACCGTACCGCCAGCCTTGCCCGCATCGCCGGGCTGGCCGATATCGTGCTGCATTTTGCCCCGCCCCCCACCGATAAAAAAACCACGGTGCCGGACGATCCCCGTACCCGCAGGCTGCTGGCCGCGCTGGCAAGGGGAAAAAGTCTACCACAGCGCATCATCTATATAAGCACCAGCGGCGTTTACGGCGACTGTTCAGGTGCCCGGATTGACGAAACCCGCGCCGCCAGGCCGACCACCGTGCGTGGTGCGCGGCGTGTTGATGCCGAGCGCCAGTTGCGCGAATTCGGCCAGCGGCACGGGGTCGTGATCAGCATTCTGCGTGCGCCGGGCATTTACGCGGCCGACCGCCTGCCCATCGAACGCTTGCAGAAAGGCACGCCCGCCCTGCGCGATGAAGATGATGTCTTCACCAACCACATCCACGCCGACGATCTGGCGATGCTGACCTGCGCCGCTCTGCGCTACGGGCGCGCCAACCGGGCCTATAACGCAAGCGACGATTCGGAAATGAAAATGGGCGAATATTTCGACCTCGTTGCCGAGCGCTTCGCCCTGCCGCGTGCGCCCCGCCTGTCGCGCAGCGAGGCCACGTTGCAAATGTCGCCGCTGCAACTGTCGTTCATGAGTGAGTCGCGCCGGCTGGCCAATCAGCGAATCAAGACAGAACTGCACGCTACTTTGCGCTACCCGCGTGTCAGGGATGGTGTCGAGGCGGCCTGGCAGGCGCAAAATGAAAAAACCGATACACACGAAATAAAGGAAAACCTGTGCTGATCGTCAAATCGCTGCATCTGTGGATGGTTGTCAGCTGGTTTGCCGGCCTCTTCTATCTGCCGCGCATCTTCGTCAATCTGGCAATGGTCGAGCCGGGCAGCGTTGCCGAGCGCGACCGCCTGCTGCTGATGGCCGGCAAGCTTTATCGCTTCATGGCGCCCATCGGCATCCTGGCCGTTGGCCTCGGCCTTTGGTTGTGGCTCGGTTTTGGATTTTCGGGCGGCTGGCTACATGCCAAGACGACGCTGGTGCTGCTTCTAATCGCCTATCATCTGTTCTGCGGACGGGTGTTACGTGATTTTCAGGCGGGGCGCAATACGCACAGTCATATCTGGTTTCGCTGGTTCAACGAAATGCCGGTGCTGGTACTCCTGGCCGTCATCTTCCTTGTCGTTCTCAAGCCTTTCTGAGCGCTAACTCAATGCCCAACAACACAGCGAACAACACCGTGGAAAAATTCTTTGCAAGCTGCCCGCGCGGCCTTGAATCACTGCTCGTCGAAGACCTTACCGCGATTGGCGTCGAGCATCTGAAGCAGATTCCCGGCGGCGTCCACTTTGCCGCCGCATGGCCGGCCTGCTACGCCATCAATCTGCACTCAAGGATCGCCACGCGCGTGCTCTGGCGCGTGGGGCATGGCCGCTACGCGAAGGAAGACGACATCTACCGGCTGGCGCTCGAAACCCCGTGGCCGAAGTGGTTTGATGTCGAACAGACGATCCGCGTCGATGTTGTTGCCGTCAAAAGCCCGCTCAAAAGCCTCGAATTCATTACGCTGCGCATCAAGGATGCAGTCTGCGACCGCTTCCGGCGCGAATTCGACAAACGCCCGAGCGTCGATACGCGCGCGCCGGATGTGCGCGTTCAGGCATTCATCACGGCAGAGGAATGCACGCTCTACGTTGACACCTCCGGTGCACCGCTCTACCAGCGCGGCCTGCGCCAGAAAACAGTGGAAGCGCCGCTCAAGGAGAATCTGGCGGCCGGCATTTTGCGCCTCTCCGGCTGGCAACCCGGCACGCCGCTGATTGACCCGATGTGCGGCAGCGGTACGTTCCTCGTCGAAGCCGCCCAGATCGCGTTGAACATCGCGCCCGGCGCAGGCCGCGATTTCGGCTTCCAACGACTGAAAAACTTTGACCTGGCGACCTGGAAAAACCTGCTCGATACCGCGATGGATGCCGAAAAACCAGCCGCCTTTGCCAATATCTACGGCAGCGATCTGTCGCCGGTAGCCGTCCGTGCCGCGCTCGCCAACCTCGACCGCGCCGGCCTGCTGCCCGCGGTCAGCCTGTCTGCCGGCAATATTCTGGACATTGATACACCTGCCGAAGCCGGCATCATGGTCGCCAACCCGCCCTACGGCGAACGCCTGTCGGAACTCGACGAGCTTGCCGCGTTTTACCCCGAGTTGGGTAGCGCACTCAAACGCCGCTTTGCCGGCTGGAACTGCTATTTACTGAGCGCCGATACCCGCTTGCCAAAGCTCATGCGCCTGACACCGAGCAAAAAAACCCCCATCTTTAACGGCGCCATCGAGTGTCGTCTGTACGAATTCAAGATGGTTGCCGGCAGCAACCGGCGCTAACCACCCGGCACCATTTCGCGTTGCGCAATCACTTGCACTATGCAGAAAGGCATAGCATGATCGTGAAAAGTGCATCCGGGGAGTGCCATGAAATACAAGGTTCAGCCAAACAGTCGGGAACAGGTGATGCGCGAAAGCGATTTCATCGTCTCAAAGACTGATCTTAAAGGCCGCATCACCTACGGCAATCGTATATTCATCGAGTTTTCCGGCTATACCGAGCATGAGTTGCTCGGCGCGCCGCACAACCTGATCCGCCACCCGGATATGCCGCGCGGTGTTTTCAAATTTCTCTGGGATACGCTGGCACAAAAGCGGGAATGTTTCGCCTACGTGAAAAACATGGCGAAAGATGGCAGCTTTTACTGGGTTTTTGCCAATATCACGCCGGACCTGGATGATCGGGGCAATGTTGTCGGCTATCTCTCCGTGCGCCGCGCACCGAAACGTTCTGCGGTCGACCTACTGACCGGCGTATATAAAATGATGCTGGTCGAGGAAGAACGTGCCGGCCCGCGTGATGCTTGTGACGCCTCTTTGGCGCTACTGACGAAAATTCTTGCTGACAAGGGGCTGAGCTATGAAGAACTTATCCTCGCCATCTGAGCATTCCCGAGGCACCGGCCTGACACTATTCCTCTGCGCCCTGCTTGGGCTTGCCGTGGTTTGGGGTTGGCTGAATTCAGGCTTTGACTGGGGTCTGGCCGCACTGTTTGTGCTTGGTATCGCCGCTTCGGCCATGTTGCAAGGTGGCGGCGGGAAGGCGAACAATTCATTGATCGACCAGTTGCAAAAGATCGCGGAAGAAGTCGCCAATGGTCGTGTTAGCGGGCGCATTACACAAATCCCGGCGGGTGACAAAACCGGCCGGCTCTGCTGGGCAATGAACGACATGCTCGACCAGCTCGAAGCCTGCTTCCGCGAACAGCAAACCGTACTGCGTTCAGCCAGTGAGGGTAAATTCTTCCGTAAAGCGCAGCCCGAAGGCCTGCATGGCGTTTTTCGGGAAGCGCTGGAAAATACCAACCACTCGATTGGCGTTCTTGAAAAAAATGCCCGCCTGGAGCGCCGCAACGCTCTGCTCTCACAATTAGGCAGCATCAACACCACCAATCTGCTGGGCAACCTCAGAATGACGCAAACCGACATGCGCGGCATTGCCGAAGCCACTGACGAGCTTGAGCGACTATCAAGGCAAAACGTCAAGGACTCGGAGGATAGCCAGGATCAGGTAGTCGCTGTCGTCGGCTCACTGCAATCGATGGCCGGGCGGATCAACCAGACGCACACTGGCGTCAAGGATCTGAATCGGCTGGCCGAAGAAGTCAGCCGTTCGGTCGGGGTGATTTCCGACATCGCGGATCAGACCAATCTGCTGGCGCTCAATGCAGCCATTGAAGCTGCCCGCGCCGGCGAGCAGGGGCGAGGCTTTGCAGTAGTTGCCGATGAAGTGCGCAAACTGGCCGAAAAGAGCAAGCGCTCATCGACGGAGATTTCCGCCGTGATGGAAAGCCTGCGCCGCGACGCCGGAAGAATGCAGGAAGATGCAGAAGCCATGCGCGCCATGGCGCACGACTCCGAAAAAAGCGCCTCAGGTGTCGAACAGCGCTTTCTTTCGATGGCCTCAAATGCCCGCATGGCGCTGGAGAAAATCGCCTACGTGCATGACACCAGCTTCACCTCGCTGGCCAAGGTCGATGTACTGTTTTACAAACAGAATGGCTACATCAGCATCATCAGCGAAAACGTGGCACCCGAAGCCGAAAAAGTGGTTCAGGTTGATGAGCATAACTGCCGCTTCGGCCGCTGGTACGACACCAAGGCTGACGACAACAGCTACGCCAGCCTGGTCGCCTACAAAGCACTCGCCGCGCCCCACCGCGCCATTCACGACTGCTTTCACGAAGCCACGGCGATGGCGAAGGGCGGCTGGGAGCTGGATTCGTCGCTACGCGACAGCATCATCGACAAAATTCGCCACGGCGAGAAAGCCAGCGATCAGGTATTCCATCTACTCGACCAGATGGTGCAACAACGCCATACAGAAGTTTCTGCCGTGCTGTTTTAATTGGCGCGAACCGGAAACCCTGTTGCCGGGGCTAAATGATGTCGAGATGACCGATGCCGGAATTCAGATCACGATCCTTGGATTCCTTGCCGTGCAGTTTGATTTGCAGACGCAGATCGTTGAGCGAGTCAGCGTTGCGCAGGGCATCTTCGTAGCTGATATTGCCGGCTTCGTAATGATCAAACAGCGCCTGATCGAATGTCTGCATTCCCAGTTCGCGCGATTTCTTCATGATCTCTTTGATTTCCTGCACTTCGCCCTTGAAGATCAGGTCGGAAATCAAAGGTGAATTGAGCATGATTTCAATCGCTGCTACCCGCCCCTTGCCATCTTTTTTCGGCAACAGCCGCTGCGAAACCAGCGCTCGCAGATTCAGCGAGAGATCCATCAGTAGTTGCTGGCGACGCTCTTCCGGGAAGAAGTTGATGATCCGGTCAATCGCCTGATTGGCGCTGTTAGCGTGCAGGGTGGCGAGACAAAGGTGACCTGTTTC
Source organism: uncultured beta proteobacterium (assembly GCA_903953145.1). Lineage (GTDB taxonomy): Bacteria > Pseudomonadota > Gammaproteobacteria > Burkholderiales > Rhodocyclaceae > CAJBIL01. Next base: position 1,647 of record CAJBIL010000203.1, on the reverse strand, counting down.
GGCAAAGGCAACCGCGTGATCCATCGTTTCACGGTCGCGAATTTCGCCCATCAGGATCACGTCCGGTGCCTGACGCAAGGTGTTTTTCAAGGCCACTTCCCAGGAGTCCGTATCGACGCCGACTTCGCGCTGGGTAACGATGCAATTCTTGTGCTCGTGCAGATACTCAACGGGGTCCTCAATCGTGATGATGTGGCCGAAGCTGTTGCGGTTTCGGTGGTCGACGAGTGCCGCCAGCGAGGTTGTCTTGCCGGTACCCGTGCCACCGACAAAAATCACCAGGCCACGCTTGGTCATGCCGATGTCTTTCAGGACGGTCGGCAAGCCAAGTTCATCAAGCGTCGGAATCGATGCATTGATCGTCCGGCAAATTACCCCGACGCGCCCCTGCTGAACAAAGGCGTTGGCGCGGAAGCGGCCAATGCCGGCCGGCGAGATGGCGAAATTGCATTCCTTGGTCGATTCGAATTCAGCCGCCTGACGATCGTTCATGATCGCACGCGCTAGTTCTGCGGTGTGCTGCATGGTCAGCGTCTGGCTGGAAACCGGCGTCACCTTGCCGTCGATCTTGATTGCCGGCGGGAAATTGGCGGTAATGAAAAGGTCGGAGCCGTTTTTCTGCGCCATCAGGCGTAGAAGGTCCTGCATGAATTTCAAAGCCTGATCGCGTTCCATGGTCTTTCCTTTGGTGCACGAACCCGGCCTTGCGGGTGTTCCGGGTTCGTGTTTACGGCGTGGTGAAGGTTAGCCCGGGAAGGCATCCTTGTTGAATGCCTTGCTGCGCGCTTCGGCCGAAGAAACGATGTTGCGGCGGACAAGATCCTGCAAATTCTGATCGAGCGTCTGCATGCCAATCTGCGCACCGGTCTGGATCGCCGAGTACATCTGCGCCACTTTGTTTTCGCGGATCAGGTTACGAATGGCCGGGGTACCGATCATGATTTCGTGCGCAGCGCAGCGTCCGGTGCCATCTTTGGTCTTCAGCAGCGTTTGCGAAATCACCGCGCGCAGCGATTCAGAGAGCATCGAGCGAACCATCTCCTTCTCGGCAGCAGGGAAGACGTCAACGATACGGTCGACCGTTTTCGCCGCGCTGGAGGTGTGCAGCGTACCGAATACCAGGTGGCCGGTTTCAGCGCCGGAAAGGGCCAGACGGATTGTTTCGAGGTCGCGCATTTCGCCGACCAGAATCACATCGGGGTCTTCGCGCAACGCCGAGCGCAGGGCGTTCTGGAATGACAGGGTGTGCGGCCCGACTTCGCGCTGGTTGATCAGGCATTTTTTTGATTCGTGGACGAACTCGATCGGGTCTTCAACGGTGAGAATGTGACCGTGATCACTTTCGTTAACGTGGTTAACCATCGCCGCCAATGTCGTCGACTTGCCTGAGCCGGTCGGGCCGGTAACCAGCACGATACCGCGCGGATATTCGGCAATATCCTTGAAAATTTTCGGGCAGTTCAACTCTTCAAGCGTCAGCACCTTCGATGGAATCGTGCGGAAAACAGCGGCAGCGCCACGATTCTGGACAAAAGCATTGACCCGGAAGCGCGCCAGATTGGGGATTTCAAACGAGAAATCGCACTCCAGCGTTTCTTCATAATGCTTGCGCTGGCCGTCGTTCATGATGTCGTACACCATGGCGTG
>CAJBIL010000202.1 GCA_903953145.1 uncultured beta proteobacterium | reverse complement strand
CGTTCCGGATCAATGTAGTTGTCGAGTTCGGCTTTGACTTACTTCTCATCACCGGTAATCCGCATGACGAATTGGCGGTTTTCTTTGACCCGTTCCGGGTTTAGATTGACCAGAGCCTGACGCATGCGCTCGGCGTGGTCGATGTCTTCACAGAAAACGATGGTTTTGGCGTAAGGGTCGGTTGCCTTCAGAAATTCGGTAATTTTGCGGGCCACCAGTTCGGTGCGCTTCTCCAGGACGAGGCTGCGGTCAAAATCCTTTTGGTTGTAGATGCGGTCTTCGATCAACTGGCCGTGTTTATCGACTTGTCCTTTGGCGGGGCGCCAGCCTTGCAAATCTCTGTCGATGTCGATGCGCACGACCTTGTAGGGCGCGAGAAACCCGTCATCAATGCCTTGCTTGAGCGAATAGGTATAAACCGAGTCGCCAAAGTAATGGTTGTTGGATACGTCTTTGGTTTCTTTGGGCGTTGCCGTCAGACCCAATCCTCTCAACTTAGCACTTAGTCATAATTTCGTTTTACCAAGCACTTTGTTTCGCGAGGTGTATAATTGGCGCTGTAACTAATTGATATTAATAGGTTAAATATGACGGCCTAAATATGTCAACATACTATCGCAACTCACTGCCTACATTCACGGCAGCGCCTTCCTTGAAATGGCACGCCGCGACCCTCGGCATTTCACCCGCCAGCGTGACCTGAGCTTCCCAAATTTGATCGCTTTTCTGCTCTCCGGCCTCCGGGGATCAGTGCAGATGGAACTGGATGCCTTCTTTGCTTTGCTGGCAAATCGCGTACGATTGTCGCGCGTGATGACTGCCAGTGCCTTTTCCAAGGCGCGTCGTCATTTGTTGGCCAACGTGTTTGATCCGCTCAATTCAGAATTGCTGCGTTTGGTCGATGAATCCATCCCGGCGCAGCCGCTTTGGCATGGCCTGCGGGTTTTGGCGGCGGATGCTTCTAAGCTTCGCCTGACCTTGTTGGATCAAGCGGGCAAGCGTTGTATCCGTGAGGCGACGGTATTCGGCTTGTTCCGGCCAGGCATCGAATTGTTTGATTCGTTGATTTTGCACAGTTCGTCGGTGGGTGAGCGACAAATGTTATTCGAGCGCCTTGATCGTCTGGGGCGCTCGGATCTGTTGGTGCTTGATCGCGGCTATCCGGGTGCTTGGCTGATTGCCGCCTTGCTGCATCGTGGGATTCCTTTTTGCATGCGTTGTGATTCGTCTTCTTCGTTCAAGGCGGTCACCGAATTCATGCGTTCCGGACAAGATGAGGCAGTGGTGACGCTGCCGCCGCCCAATACACAGGATGCGATCGATGATGAGTGTCCTCGCCAGCCATCGACCGTTCGGCTGATTCGTCAAGTGACGCCTGACGGCCACTTGCGCGTCGTGATGACTTCTTTGTTCGATGCCAGCGCGGGTGATTTCAACGATCTGTATCACCGGCGCTGGCGGATTGAGGAGGCGTTCAAGCGGCTCAAACATCGCCTTAACCTCGAACACACGTCCGGTCTGACTTGGCTTGCGGCTTGCCAGGATGTCGGTGCCAAAATGGTGTGCGATAACCTCAATGCCTTGACGGTGTTTATGGCGACTGAACAACGACTTGAGCCGGATTGCGTTTGGCGGGTGAATCGAACCTGCGCGTTCAGTCATTCGCGTCGTGTTCTGCCGCGCGTCCTTGCCGCTGTGGTCAAGATGACGTCCAGGATCGCTAATCAACTGTTTGACGAGATCACCCAAAACCTTCAGAAGTTCATCAAAGGACGACGTCAGAAGCGACCAAAATGGCATAAGCCCCATAAGTCACACGCCTACAAAATGGCAGTATGACATAATGCTAAGTTGAGAGGATTGGTTCAACTCGTCCAGCCGTTTGCGCTCCTGCGCTTGATAGGCGGAGAGCGATGCGCTGAGATTGCTGGTTTGATTATTCTCTGGGAATTCGCTGGCAGAAATCTCGGCAACGGGTGCTGCTGCCCGAATGCTGAGCGGCTCGCTGAGCGGGCTCGCCGCCTCGCTGGCCAAGCGTTCAATGGCCTGCGGGCTAATGCTGACGGCGTCGTTGCGTTGCTCAAGTTGCTGGCTTTCGAGTTTGGCCTTGGCCGCCCGACCGCCCTCGCAGGGGCAACTCGGTTCGCTGCAACAATAAGGAGCGACCCCGCCGGTCGAAACGCTCGATGACGTTTGCACGACATTACTGCTGACGCCAGAAACTAACATCTTGAGTTATCTTCCAGGTGGTTTGCGGCGATTAACCAACGACACACGACTTTTCAATAACTTACCACGGTCAACCGCTAAAAACAGCTAAAAACTCCGGCCCCTGCGAGCCTGAGAGAGGAACTCAAAGCCTGAGCGAGCATCCTATTGGGTTGATCGCAGCGCCATAGAAAACAAGGCAAGATTCCCCATTGAATAGCACGACATCCACGCCTTACAGCGTTGTCTGGTTCAAGCGTGATTTGCGCATCGCCGACCACCTACCGCTGGCGCAGGCCATGCAGCGCGGCCCGGTGCTCTGTCTTTACGTCGTCGAGCCCAGCCTCTGGGCCGCCCCCGACGCGGCCCACCAGCACTTCGCCTTCCTGCTCGAAAGCTTGCGCGATCTTTACCGGGCGCTGCGCAGTGTCGGCGCGCCACTGCAGGTCGTCAGCGGTGAAGTCACCGAGGTGCTGGCGCGCTTGCATCGGCAAGCGCCTTTCGATCATCTTTACGCCCATGAAGAAACCGGCAACGGCCTGACTTTCCAGCGTGATCTGGCGGTCGGGCGCTGGTGCCGGGCGCATCGCGTCGCCTGGCATGAAACCCCGCAATTCGGCGTGCTGCGCCGTTTGCAGGTGCGCGATCACTGGCAGCGGCGGTGGGATGAATTTATGGCGCAAGCGCTGGTGGAAGCTCCCGAGCACCTTGCCGCCGCCACCTTGCCGTGGGTGGCCGCGCCTCTGCCAGCGGCCGCAGCGTTCGGCCTGCTCGACGCTGATGTGCCGGCCCGACAACGCGGCGGGCGGCAGGCCGGGCAACAAATTCTGCAGGAATTCCTGGTTGACCGCAGCAATCAGTATCGCGGCGGCATTTCTTCACCGCTCTCGGCACCAACCGCTTGTTCGCGGCTCTCGCCCTATCTGGCGCTCGGTTGCCTGAGTTTGCGTGAAGTCGTCCAGAGCACGCGCCTCTACGCTGCCCAGCTACCAGCCAGCGCCAGCCACCAGCGCGCTGGCTTGCAGGCATTTGTCAGCCGCCTTTACTGGCACTGCCATTTTATTCAGAAACTCGAAAGCGAGCCGGCGCTCGAGTTTCGCAACCTGCACCGCGGTTACGACGGGATGCGCGAGAACGACTGGAATCCCGCCCATTTTTCAGCGTTGACCGCCGGGCGCACCGGTTGGCCGCTGGTCGACGCCTGTGTCGCGATGCTGCGCGAAACCGGCTGGATCAATTTCCGCATGCGCGCCATGCTGGTTTCGGTCGCGGCTTACCCCTTGTGGCTGCACTGGCGACCCGTCGGCCTCTGGCTGGCGCGCCAGT
>CAJBIL010000201.1 GCA_903953145.1 uncultured beta proteobacterium | reverse complement strand
GATCACCAGTTCGACGCCTTTCGCTTCGGCCTTGTCGCGGATCAGGTTGCAGACGTTGTCGATGACGCGTTCCAGCTCAAAGTCGGTGAGTTCGAGTTGCAGTTTGCCGGCCTCGATCTTCGAGAGGTCAAGAATGTCGTTGATGATGTTCAGCAGATGGTGAGCGGCATCGGTGATCTTGCCGAGCTGAGCGTTTTGCTTTGGGTCGTCCACACTGCGTTGCAGCAGGTGCGTGAGGCCGATGATGGCGTTCATCGGGGTGCGAATCTCATGGCTCATGTTGGCCAGAAACTCGCTCTTGGCGCGGTTGGCGCTCTCTGCTTCGTCGCGTGCGGCGGCCAGCTCAAGGGTGCGCGCATCAACCAGTTCTTCAAGGTGCTCGCGATGCTGCGCCAGTTCTTTGCTGATCCGCTTTTTCTCGGTGATGTCTTCCTTGATCGCCAGATAGTGCGTGATCCGGCCATCCGGCTCGCGTACCGGGGCGATGTTGGCTAGTTCCAGATATTCGCTGCCATCCTTGCACTGATTGATCAGCTCGCCGCTCCACGGCTCGCCCCGGCTGAGGGTCGCCCACATGTCCTTGTAAGTTTCAACCGGTGTTCGACCGGACTGAAGCACGCGCGGGTTCTCGCCAATCGCCTCATCCCGGCTATAGCCTGTTTTGCGTACAAACGCCTCGTTCACGTATTCGATACGCGCATCGAGGTTGGTGATGACGATGCTCTCCGGGCTTTGTTCGACGGCCATGAAGAGCTTGCGCAACTGCTCTTCCTGCGCTCTGCGCGCGGTGATGTCTTCCTTGATTGCGACATAATTAGTGATCGTGCCATCCGGCTGGCGCAGCGGGACGATGATCGCCGCTTCGATCTGGAGGGCGCCGTTACTGCTGCGGTTGATGAACTCGCCGCGCCAGGTGTTGCCGGCCAGCAGTGTTTCTGTCATTGCTGCGTAGGTGTCTTTCGGGGTTTTCCCGGATTTGAGGATGCTCGGATTCTTGCCGATGACCTCGTTACGGGCATAACCGGTGTTGAGTACGAAGGCATCATTGACGTACTCAATGCGCGATTCCAGATCCGTGATAACCACCGGGTTCGGGCTTTGCTCAACAGCCAGTGAGAGTTTGCGGAGCTGCGCTTGTGCGACTTTTTCGGCGGTAATGTCCTGCCACATGGCGGCGATGTAGTCGCGCCCGCTCTGGCGGATGGCGTGCGCCGTCACGCGGATGTCGGCGAAGCTGCCATCCTTGTTCCGGTGGCGGTTCTCGAACTGTGCGCTGCCTTTGGTCAGAATGCTGTTAATCCGTGCGCGGAGCTCTTCCGGCGTCATGCTGCCTTGAATATCAGCAATCGTCATGCCGAGCATTTCCTCGCGCGAGTGGCCGAGCTGCTGGCAGGCGGCGGCATTGACGCGGACAAAACAAAGGGTTTCGGCGTCGAATACTTCGATCGCGTAGGGCGCTTCTTCAACCAGCGCGTGCATCAGCGCCAGCCGGTCGTGCTCGTTGGCAATACTGCGGCGGCGCTCGATGGCGCTACTCAGGCGCGCAGCAATGGCTTCGAGCAGGGCGCGTTCTTCGTCGAGAAAGGCGGCGCTGGCGCTGGCTTCGGCGGGCAGTGGTGCGAGGTAGGCGATGCTGATCTGCGCCGGTTCACCGTTCATGCTTTTGAAGGTGGCGCTCAGCGTTTCGCCGTCTGCTTGGCCGCTGCTGCCGAAGCGCGCGCCATCATGCTCAATCGCGCCGGCGGCGATCTCCGGGAAGCGCATTGCTGCCGGCAGGCGCGCTGTTACGGCTGTGAGCATGTCGCTCATGCTCAGATCGTCGTGCTCGGTGATGCGGGATACGTCGTACAGGCACGACAACTCCTTGACCCGTTCGCCAAGGTCATATTGCGCTGTCTGGCGGGCAACCAGCGCCGCGCGGAAGGCGAGCACGGCACACGCCAGCTCATGCATTGTGCTGCGCGGCTCACGGCTGATTTTTTCCAGCTCGGGGAGTCGGGGCGGGTTGATGTTGTTGTTGGCCAGCGCCTTCAATGTTTCTGAAAGATGCGCCAGGCGACCGCTCATCCGGCGGGTAAAAAACAGCCAGAACAGCACAAGCGCCGCCAGCAGCAGCCCGCCGACGCCGATGGTCTGCACGGCGTGCTTCTCGAAGGCGTGTACCTGCGCTTCGCCCCGTTGTGCTGCGGCAATCGCCACCGATTCGGTGATGTCGTGGATGTGTTCGGAGAGCGCCACATAGCTGTTGGCGGCCTGGTACGCATGGCGCATGGCGCCCGGTGGATCAATCGCGGCGAGGTCGGTCGCCATGATGATGAAGTTGCGATATGCCTCGAAATCGACGCCGGCATCGTGCGCGAGGCTTTCGTTGCCGATATTTTTTTGTAGCACAGACAAGTCTTTTTCGAGTGTGGCGAGGCGGTTAACCACTTCGGTATGCACCCGGTAAGCCCCCCCTTCATCGATTTTCCCCGCTGTCGCCTGCGCCAGGGTCGCGTTGATCAGGCGCTGTGTTTCGGCGATCTCGCGGCTGAAACGCGTTGCCGCAACAATCCGCGCAATGTCTTGCGTTTGTTGCGCGCTGGCCGCCCGCTGGTTGCCTTGCAAGCTGTTGAAAGATGCCAGATTGAGCAGGCCCACGACCAGCGCGACCAGCGCTACGGGCAGGAAGTAGATCAGCAGGTAGGGCGATATTTTCAGCGAGCGGAATTTCATGGCGGGTGTTGTTGAGCGGTTTAGCGGAGCAGGTCAGCCCAGAGCGTTGGCGGGATGCTGGCGATGTACTCGAAATTGCCATTATTTTTGGGCTGGAAAATGACCACCGTGCCTTCTTTCGGAAAGTAGCCGATCAGATCCATCAGGTTAGGGGCGTGTGCCAGCAGCAGCCGATTGCTGCCGGCTGCCACCGGTGTCGAGAGCAACAGCCTGGTATTGGCGATGATCGGCGCTTTCTCGGCATCGGTCAGGTTGGCCGTGTACATGAGCTTGTTGTCGATCACGTTTGCCTGTTTCGGGAAGGCGGCAGCCGCACTTTCTTTGGCGCGGCAAAGCGGGCTGACGCGAATTTCACCGAGCAGAATCTGTGCCTTGCGCATCGCCTCACCCACGCGCATGGCCATCTGGCGGCCTTCTTCCGTCAGCGGGCGTTGCGTTGTGCAGTCGTCCAGATCAACTGCCGGCACGCGGTCGCCCCGGGTGTTGTCAGTTTTGCCGTGCCGCAGGTAGAGGACAAAACCGCCGTTGCGCAGTTGCTTGAGCGTATCCGTCGTCGCCGGAATCTCAACAAATTGCGCGGCAGCAGCCGGCGCGTTGCCCAGCGCATCGGCCAGCGCGGCTGAACAGGTTAATCCCGCATGCAGGGTGACGACCGCCAGAAGCAGCAGTTTCTTCATGGGTGTTCAACTTTCCTCGGGGTTGGCCGCAGTCACTGCGATCTCGGCAAAGCGATCACTACAGGCGATAAAGGCATCGACGACATCCGGGTCAAAATGACTGCCGCGCCCGTCGCAGATGATCTGCGACGCTTCTGCAAAGCTCAGTGCCGGCTTGTAGACGCGGCGATTGATCAGCGCATCGAAAACATCGGCCAACGCCATCAGTCTTGCGGAAACCGGAATGTCATCACCGGCCAGGCCGGCCGGATAGCCGCTTCCATCCCATTTTTCGTGGTGTGAGAGCGCAATTTCCCTGGCGATGATGAGGAAGTCGAAAGCGCGTTTGGCTTGTTCAAGCTCGATGCCGGTGGCACCGTCGAGCGCCTGCTCCATGGCCTTGTTGATCGCATCGGCACCGATGGTCGGGTGCGCTTTCATGGTTTCGTACTCTTCGGCAGTCAGGCGTCCCGGTTTGAGCAGAATCGCATCCGGCACGCCGACTTTGCCGATATCGTGCAGCGGTGCCGCTTTGACCACCATGGTCAGTCGATTGCCGCTGAGCGCCGCGCAGAAGCGCGCATGCGTGCAAAGATGTTTGGCCAGCGTATCGACATAGATTTGTGTGCGCAGAATATGGTGGCCGGTTTGCTTGTCGCGTACTTCGGCCAGGCAGGCGAGGGCGCGCACACTCAATTCCTGAATCAGCAGGTTTTCGCTCATGCGGCGTGCGACTTCGCTCTCCAGCCATTCATTCGCGTTGGTCAGACGGTCGCGCGCCTGCTTAAGCTCAAGATGGGTATGCACCCGCGCCAGCACAATCGCCGGGTTGATCGGCTTGGTGATGTAATCCACCGCCCCCAGCGCAAGGCCACGCTCTTCGTCCTCGGCGGCGTCCATCCCGGTAATAAAGATCACCGGGATGTTGCGGGTGGCCGGGTCTGCGCGCAGGCGCCGCAACACCTCATGGCCGTCCATGTCGGGCATCATTACATCCAGCAGAATCAGGTCGGGGCGTGGCTCGGTGGCCGCCGCACGCAATGCCCGCTCGCCCGAGTTGCCGGCGCGCACGCGATACAGCGGTTTGAGTAACTCGCTCAGTACGGTGAGGTTTTGCGGCGTGTCGTCGACAATCAGAATTGTCCGGGGTGCATCGTTGGGCTCAATATCCATCCTGCTCTCTGCATTCATTGCCATCTTCCCGCTGCGAGGGTTTGCTGTACTTGTCGTCTTGAATGTTGTGACGAATGCCGACTGTATGCACTTTTGACCGGGCGATCGCCCTTTGTCAAGGGCGGCAGTCTCCGGCCTTGATGCCGGAAAACGTAATTACGGTGCGCTATCAATAAATTTTCCTGTCGCGAGCCATCGCTGTAAGGCGCATCCACTGGCGTTCTACGTCATGGCATTAGCTGAAGCCCAATGAATACGCCACTCTTCAGCATATGCATCTGCTAGATCATTGATCCATGCGGCTTGCAGGGCAGCAGCAAAATTCCCGGCAATAAAAAATCCCGGCACTATGACTTTTGTCCAATAGTTTTTTGAAGTTTGTTGGGGCATTCTTGCCACTGAACAATTTCCATGAACTTGAGGGCAGACAAATGGGACTGGCGTGGCGTGAGCAACTGAGCGTGGGTAATGATGTGATTGACGACGATCACAAGCACCTGATCGAGATCATCAATCAGGTCGAGAATAATCTGCTTTCGAAAAACCGGCGGGCGTTGAATGTTGCACTCGATGAGTTGACGCGTTACTCAGAAACGCATTTCGTCTCCGAGGAAAAGATCGCCACGGCAGTCGGTTATAGCCATGTTGCCCGTATTCATGACTCGCACGCGATGCTGCTAACCCGGCTGAGCGAAGTCCGGCAGGAGATCGGTGAAGAATGGACAGAGGAATCGGTCGAGCATTTCACAACCTTGCTGCGGGATTGGCTGATCAAGCATGTGATCAAGGAAGATCTGCTGATGAAACCGTTTCTGACGAAATTTTCGCCAAGGTTTGATC
>CAJBIL010000200.1 GCA_903953145.1 uncultured beta proteobacterium | reverse complement strand
GAATCAGATCTTCACGCAGATCGGCCAGCGGCTCTTCGTTGAGAAAGCCGGTCTGATAAAACGAGCCGTAAAGCATGACTTCGGGTTTGCCGATACTGACAAACAACTGCTCAAATTCATTTTGCGCGCTGGCTGCATCCAGCGTGGCAGCGCAAGCAGAGATTGCCTTCCAGGCTTCGGCCAATGCGCCCTCACCTTGCCCGAGGGCAGCGCCGGCACTGGCCAATTCCGCAAGCAAAGCTGCATCCGGTGGCGCATAAAACAGCTGGGCGATTAAGGCGTAGTGATCGGCACGCGCGCGATCTTCTTCGGCCCATTCCGGCGCCTCGGTCAGATCCATTTCGGTCGTCACGGCGTTCATTGTTTGTTCACTCTTTCATATCCCATGCCTGAGTGCTTTCTTCAGACTTCATCAGATCAATCACCCGGCAATCGGCACACATGGAGAGCCGCGCCAGTGCTTGTTCTCCGGCAAACATCGAGTGGCTGGCGAGTTTGCTCAGCATCGCATCAATCATCGGTTTAGCCCCCATCGCCTTACCGCAGGCGGTACAGCAAAAAATCTCTGCTTCTTGCAGTATGCGCTCACGGCGCGCACCGTCAAGTAGCAGGCGCGGCGTCAGTGAAATCACCTGTTCCGGGCAGCTTTTCTCGCACAGCCCGCACTGCAAGCATTGCGACTCAAGGAAGGAAAGACGCGGCGCATCGGCAGCGGCTTTCAAGGCGCCCGCCGGACAAGCACCAACGCAGGACATACACAAGGTACAGGCGTCGCCAACGGTGATGGTGCCGAAGGGCGCACCGGCGGCCAAGGCGATCTCGGATTGCGGCATTGGCGCGTACTTGGCCAGATGATCAATAGCAAATTCGAGCGTCTTGCGTTTATCGGGCAGCAAACGGAATTCGGCGACCGTCGACACGCCGGCAGCGGGCGCCCAGCCCCAAAGCTGGGTGTCGAGCGACCGATAATCATCAGCGTCAATAACGCGCAGCCGGTCATTGCCATACCCCAGCGCAGACAGAATCGTTTGCGCGAAACCAGCTTGTTGCCGGAGCGGCGCAAGATCATGCGAGCCTGCGCCAAGAACGCCTATCTGTGCGGCTCCCAGAGCATAGGCACCGAGCAGCAGATCGATCCCGACCGCGTCTGCACTCCATGTTTCAACCGGAATCACCCGCGCCGGCAAGCCCTTGCCACGCCGGGCAAGCTGATCAATGAGTTGCCGACCTGCGTCAGCAGAATGAAAAAGCAGCACGGGATCAGCACCACCCGCACTGCGATAGGTATTGAGCAGCGTTTTAACGCGCAAGCCCAGATCGGTGACACGCGGATACTGGTAGCTCAGGGCGCCGGACGGGCAGACCGTGGCGCAGGTACCGCAGCCTTGGCAGAGGTACGGATCAACCTTGATCGTGTTGCCGTTTGAAACGATGGCTTGCGTCGCACAAACATCAATGCAATTGCTGCAGCCGGATTTCTTCGCCCGGCTATGCGCGCAGAGATTTTCGCGGAAAGCCACATACTGCGGCTTATCGAATTCACCGGTCAGCGCGAGTAAATCCTGCACCGCCAACGCCTGATCCAGCGGATCACGCCCCGGGGCACGATAGCCCTGCGGCAGTTCAACGCGATTCAGCAAAGGCGCAGACGAAAGATCAAGCACCAGATCAAAGCGGTCATTACGCGCCTGAGCCTCACCGGCTGGCCTTGAAAAATCAATGGCCTGAATATCACCACAGGCCGTTACACAGGCGTGGTGCGATTTACAACGTGTGCTATCAATCTGGTAGTCATAGCCAATGGCACCTTCCGGGCAGGCACGAATACAGGCGTTACAACGCACACAGAGATCGAGGTCAATCGGGTTTTCCTGCGCCCAGGCGATATTGAATGCGCCCAGATGGCCGCTGAACGAAGTCACCCGGCCGGAAAAAATCGGGTATTGGCGTACCGGCGGCAACTCGGCATCGCTACCGGCTCGACCGGTCATCAAGACCGTCACGGTTAGCTGCGCTTTCAAGCGCTCAGCCCAGCCCAGCGCGGCACCGGCTTCGCCCACAATCAACAGATTACCAGCCGAATTCATCGTTACGCCGGGCAGCGGGTCGACAGCGGGCAATTGCGCCGCAGCGATCAGCGCCGCCATTTTCGGCGTCGCCATGACGCCTTCAGCCGACCAACCGGCCAACTCGCGGGTATTAAAAAAACGGATATTTTCAGCAGCGCCGGAATCTTCGGCAAGCTCCGAAAACAAAGTGGCTTCCTGTGTACAGCCGATCACGACTTCACCG
>CAJBIL010000199.1 GCA_903953145.1 uncultured beta proteobacterium | reverse complement strand
GCTCGATGTCACGGATTTTTCAACGCCGGTAACTACAGTAAATACTGTTCAGCAAGGCGCCAACGTCCGAATGACGATTACTCCGCGCGGCCTTTGGGAGCACAACGCTTACCAGACCGATAATCAATTCGTTATCGAAGTCAAACCGGTCATCGAGAACCCGAACAAACTGGTACAGGGGACGCGAGGCGGCTACCAAGGCGAGAAATTATCGCTGAATTTCCAGAACGTCGATGTGCGGCGTCTGTTGCAGGTGATCGGCGAATTCACCGGCATGAATATGGTGGTGAGCGATTCAGTACAAGGTGCGATTACCCTGATTCTCAAAGATGTACCCTGGGATCAGGCGCTGGATATCATCATGCAGCAAAAAGGTCTTGATATGCGCAAGAACGGCAATGTCATTCTGATTGCGCCGCGCGAGGAGATCGCCACCAAAGAAAAGCTGGATTTCGAGTCCAAGTCACAGGTTAGTGATCTTGAACCGACCCGTACGGAAAATTTTCAGTTGAATTATCAGAAGGCTGAAGCGATAAAAACGTTGCTTACCGATACTTCTCAGAGGCTGCTTTCTAAACGTGGCAGTGCAGTAGCGGATACCCGCACTAATATACTTTTTGTGCAGGACACGCCAAGTCGCCTGGAAGATGTGCGGGCATTGATCGCCAAAGTAGATTTGCCGGTTCGTCAGGTTCTGATCGAGGCTCGTATTGTTGAGGCTGACGATACTTTCAGTAAAAATTTGGGCGTCAGGCTTGGGTACAACGATGTGCGCAATGACCAACCCGGCGTTGGTGGCTACTCTATCGGGGGTAGGATTGCAGACCCAAATACTTCTCTGAATACGGGTAACAACGTAAATCTTCCAGCCAATCCGCGGTCGGGTACAGCTGGTGCCTTGTCATTTATTCTTTTCAATGCGGGTCGTTCTCAATTTGTGAACCTAGAAATTTCTGCGCTCGAAGCAGACGGTCGGGGTAAGGTGATTTCCAGTCCGCGTGTGATGACTGCCAACCAGGTAGAGGCATTGATTGAGCAAGGTGTTGAAATTCCTTATCAGCAGGCAACCAGTTCCGGTGCAACCAGTATTTCCTTCCGGAAAGCCAGCCTTTCGTTAAAGGTCAAGCCGCAGATTACGCCAGACGGAAAAATTACGATGTCACTGGATATCAATAAGGACACACCGAGCACCAAAGTGACAACGGGTGCAGGTGTGGCGATTGATACCAAACACGTCAAGACAGAAGTGCTGGTTGAGAACGGGGGTACGGTCGTTATCGGTGGTATCTATACTCAGAATCTTTCCGAGACGACAACGCGTATCCCCTTCTTTGGTGATCTGCCTTATGTGGGCTTTCTTTTCAAAAATAATGCCAAAATTGACGATAAAACCGAACTGTTGATTTTCATCACGCCGAAGATCGTTAATGAGGCGCTTAGTGTCCGATAGATGACTGGGCGCTGACCAAGGCCGGCTTCATGCCGGCCTTTTTCTTAGATCTGACAGAAATTTTCTTGCGGTAAAATGACCCGGTGAGAAATTCGAAGAACATCTACCTTGTCGGACTGATGGGCGCTGGCAAGACGACCATTGGGCGTGTTTTGGCGCGCCGCCTGGGTATGTCTTTTGTCGATTCGGATCATGAAATCGAGGCGCGCACCGGGGTCAAGATCCCGACAATTTTTGAAATTGAAGGTGAAGAAGGTTTCCGGCGTCGAGAGGCGCAGGTGATTGCTGACCTTGCAAGCCTTGCGGGGATGGTGGTGGCGACGGGCGGTGGCGTTGTTCTGCGACAGGAGAACCGCGATAACCTGAAGGCCAGTGGTTTTGTCGCCTACCTCAATGCGCCGCCTCACTTTTTGCATGAACGCATCCGCCACGATAAAAGCAGGCCGCTATTGCAGGTTGAAGACCCTTTGAGCAAGCTCAAGGAGCTTCATACGCAGCGCGATCCACTTTATCGCGAAGTCGCGGATCTGGTTATCGACAGCAGCCGGCTTAATGCGCAGTCAGTCGCGTTAATGCTGATCAAGGAACTTGGCGATCAATGGAAACTTTGAACGTAGCATTGGACGAGCGGGCTTACCCGATTCGGATTGGTCGGGGATTGCTTGACCAATGCGAATTGATATTGCCGTATTTGCGCCAGAAAAAAGTAGCTATCGTTAGCAATACAACGGTTGCGCCACTTTATCTTGGCAAGCTTAGTGCTTCATTGCGTGACGCAGGGATTGATGTCATCGAGATTGTTTTGCCGGATGGTGAGAAATACAAGGACTGGCAAACACTCAACCTTATTTTTGATACGCTGCTAGAACGGCATTGTGAGCGATCAACCACGCTGATTGCACTGGGTGGCGGGGTGGTCGGTGATATGACGGGTTTTGCCGCCGCCTGCTATCAGCGCGGCATGCCTTTCATCCAGGTGCCGACGACCTTGCTATCGCAGGTTGATTCTTCGGTGGGTGGGAAAACGGCGATCAATCACCCGCGTGGCAAGAACATGATCGGCGCCTTTTATCAGCCGAAACTGGTGCTGGCCGATACCGATACGCTGAATACGCTACCCGACCGGGAGTTGCGCGCGGGTCTGGCCGAGGTTATTAAATACGGTTTGATCCGTGATTTGCCATTTCTCGAATGGATTGAGCTGAATCTTGAGCGGGTACTGGCCCGCGAGCCTGATGCGCTGGCTTACGCGATCCATCGCTCATGTCAGAACAAGGCTGAGGTGGTGGTTGCCGATGAACACGAAAATGGCGAACGCGCACTGCTCAATCTGGGGCACACTTTTGGCCACGCGATTGAGACCGGGATGGGGTACGGCGAGTGGCTGCATGGTGAAGCCATTGCAGTGGGGAGCATGATGGCGGCAGAGCTGTCGTGCCAGCTTGGCTGGATCGACCGTGCTGCCGTTGATCGAGTCGAAAAATTGTTTGTGCGTGCCGGTTTGCCGGTTGTCGGTCCGCTGCTGGTTGTTGAGCGCTATGTTGAGTTGATGCAGCACGATAAAAAAGTGCAGGACGGGAAGTTGCGCCTGATCCTGTTCAGGCAGATTGGGCAGGCGGTGGTCAGCGATGCCGCATCGGCAAGCCAGATTGCTCATGCCATTAGCGTGCGTTCTCCCCATGTCTGAGCTCGCTCCTTACGCAGTTTCGGCTGCTAATTCGCGTGGCCGCAGGTATGCCGAAGATCGCCCTTCAATGCGGGGTGAATTCCAGCGTGACCGCGACCGGATTATTCATTCCACTGCATTTCGCCGCCTTGAGTACAAAACACAGGTTTTTGTTAACCACGAGGGTGATCTTTTTCGCACGCGTCTGACACACAGCCTGGAGGTCGCCCAGATCGCCCGTGGCATCGCCCGGGCGCTGCGGCTGAATGAAGATCTTGTTGAAGCAGTTTCGCTGGCGCACGATCTAGGGCATACGCCGTTTGGTCATGCCGGACAGGATGCCTTGAATGATTGCATGCGCGATTACGGCGGTTTTGAGCACAATCTGCAAAGTCTGCGCATCGTCGATTTTCTCGAAGAGCGCTATGCCGCATTTAATGGACTCAATCTGTGTTTTGAAACGCGTGAAGGGATCGTTAAGCATTGCTCGCTGGATAACGCACGCCAGCTTGGTGAACTCGGCGAGCGTTTTCTTAACCGTACGCAACCCTCGCTTGAGGCGCAGATATGTAACCTTGCCGACGAGATTGCCTATAACAACCATGATGTCGACGATGGTTTGCGCTCCGGGCTGATTACACTGGAGCAGCTTGAAAGCGTTGGCTTGTTTGCCCGTCACGCAGCCGATGTTAAGGCCATTTATCCGAATCTGGCTGGGCGCCGGTTGATTCATGAAACGATTCGTCGAATGATCAATGTGCTGGTCTGTGATCTGATCGAAACGACGGCTGCCAATATTGCGCGTCAGCCGGTCCGTGATCTTGCTGAGGCGAGGCAAAGCTCACCTTTGGTGGCTTTTTCCGATGAATTGCGCGAGGCACAGCGTGAAATGAAGCGGTTTTTACGCACGCAGTTGTATCAGCACTATCAAGTGTTGCGAATGACCAGTAAGGCGAAGCGCATTATTGGCGATCTTTTTGGTGCATTTATCAGCGACCCTCGCCTGCTGCCACCGCAATATCAGTCGCCAGCCGATGGCGATCAGCCCCGTGCCGTGGCCGATTACATTGCGGGCATGACCGACCGCTACGCAATGAAGGAACACCGCCGGCTGTTTGCTGTCGGGGAGATATAAGCTGCCTGCATTATTCGCACTGCCTTGGTGCGGCGCCAGACTTTGTGGTGCATCGCAACATCTTGAAGATCTGGAACTTTCGCGGTATATTTCGCTGCTGTCCCTTTGACCCGCAAGCCGGTTTCGCGCCGGCTTTTTTGACGTTTGGCGCGCCTTGGGCAAACCAGATAAATCTGTTTGGCATTTTTGTTTTGTGAGGATTCGAGCGTGATGGATTCGGCTGTACCTGAACGGCAGGGGCTCTATGACCCGGCCAACGAGCACGACGCTTGTGGCGTCGGTTTTGTCGCGCATATCAAGGGGCAAAAAAGCCACTCGATCGTCCAGCAGGGCCTGCAGATCCTGAAAAATCTGGATCACCGGGGTGCCGTGGGCGCTGATCCGTTGATGGGTGACGGTGCGGGCATTCTGATTCAGATCCCCGACGCTTATCTGCGTGAAGAGATGGCACGGCAGAACGTTGTTTTGCCGCCGGTTGGTGATTACGGTGTCGGCATGGTCTTTTTGCCGCAGGAGTCTGCATCGCGCCTGGCTTGCCAGGAAGCGATTGAGCGCGCTGTGCGTTCCGAGGGGCAAGTGGTGCTTGGCTGGCGCGATGTGCCGGTTGACCGCGATTTGCCGATGTCGCCGACCGTGCGCGCCAAGGAGCCGGTGATCCGCCAGGTGTTCATCGGTCGTGGCGCAGACATCATGGTGACCGATGCGCTGGAGCGCAAGCTCTATGTCATTCGTCGCCGTGCCGCGAACGCCATCAAGGCGCTTGGGCTCAAGCACAGCAAGGAGTTTTATCAGCCGTCGATGTCAGCACGGACGATTGTTTATAAGGGTCTGCTGCTCGCCGATCAGGTGGGGGAGTATTTTACTGACCTGAAGAACCCGCTTTGCGTTTCGGCGCTCGCGCTGGTGCACCAGCGTTTCTCGACCAACACCTTCCCGACCTGGCACCTCGCACATCCGTTCCGCATGATTGCGCATAACGGCGAGATCAATACGGTTCGCGGCAACTACAACTGGATGCGCGCCCGTGAGAAGGGGACGTCGTCACCGTTGCTCGGCGCTGATCTGGAAAAACTCTGGCCGTTGATTTATCCGAACCAGTCCGATTCGGCGTCGTTCGATAACGCGCTTGAACTGCTGGTCATGGGTGGTTACTCGCTGGCGCACGCGATGATGATGTTGATTCCCGAAGCGTGGGAATCGCATACGCTGATGGACGAAAAGCGCCGCGCCTTCTACGAATATCACGCTGCGATGATGGAGCCGTGGGACGGCCCCGCTGCTGTCGCCTTTACGGATGGCCGCCAGATTGGCGCGACACTCGACCGTAACGGCCTGCGGCCGGCACGCTACCTCGTTACTGACGATGATCTCGTGGTGATGGCTTCCGAGTCCGGCGTGCTGCCGATTCCCGATGCCAAAATTGTCAAGAAATGGCGCTTGCAACCGGGCAAGATGTTCCTGATCGACCTTGAACAGGGGCGCATCATTGAAGACCTCGAACTGAAAGATACGCTGTCGCGCCAGAAGCCGTATCAGGACTGGCTGAGCCGTATCAATATCAAACTCGACGGGCTGGATGTGCCGGTCGGTGCTGCGGCACCGGAATGTGCCGCATCGCTGCTCGACCGCCAGCAGGCCTTCGGCTATAGCCAGGAAGACATCAAGTTCATTCTTGAGCCGATGGCGACTTCCGGCGAAGAAGCAACCGGCTCGATGGGTAATGATTCACCACTGGCTGTGCTGTCGTCGAAGAATAAGCCGCTGTTCAACTACTTTCGTCAGTTGTTTGCGCAGGTCACCAATCCGCCAATCGACCCGATTCGCGAACAGCTGGTCATGTCTCTGGTGTCATTTATTGGCCCCAAGCCTAACCTGCTTGGCATCAACGAGATCAACCCGCCTTATCGCCTGGAAGTGACGCAGCCGGTGCTCGACTACGCCGATATGGCCAAGTTGCGTAACATTTCCGGCTACACGGGCGACAAGTTTCAGTCAGCTGAACTCGATATTTGCTATCCGCTGGCCTGGGGCAAGGAAGGCGTTGAAGCGCGCCTGGCCTCGCTTTGTGCTGAAGCAGAAGATGCCGTGCATCGTGGTTGCAGCATCCTGATTGTTTCCGACCGCAAGATGGATGCGGATCATGTCGCGATCCCGGCATTGCTCGCGACCTCCGGCGTGCATCAGCACCTGGTTGCCAAGGGCTTGCGCACGCGCGTCGGTCTGGTCGTTGAAACCGGAGCGGCGCGTGAGACGCATCACTTCGCGGTACTTGCCGGCTATGGCGCCGAGGCTGTGCATCCTTACCTCGCACTTGAAACATTGCAGCAACTCGCGGGTGGCGGCGAAAAAGGTGACAAGGCGGTCAAGCACTTCGTCAAGGGCGTTGGCAAAGGCTTGCTCAAAGTGATGTCGAAGATGGGTATTTCGACCTATATGTCCTACACCGGCGCGCAGATCTTTGAAGCCATCGGTTTGCAGAAGAAGCTGATTGACAAGTACTTTACCGGCACCTCGACGCAGGTTGAGGGGATTGGCGTCTTTGAGGTCATGGAAGAGGCGATCCGTCTGCACAAACAGGCTTTTGGCGCCGATCCGGTACTGGCCAGCATGCTCGATGCCGGTGGTGAGTACGCTTATCGCGTGCGCGGCGAAGAGCACATGTGGACGCCTGATGCGATTGCCAAGCTACAGCATGCAACACGCACCGGGCAGGCAGATACCTACAAGGAATACGCAAAAATAATTAACGATCAGACCGAGCGTCACATGACGTTGCGTGGCCTGTTCGCGATCAAACCGGCAGGCCCTGCCGTGCCGCTCGATGAAGTTGAATCTGCTAAAGAAATCGTCAAGCGCTTTGCAACTGGTGCCATGTCGCTCGGCTCGATCTCGACCGAGGCGCACAGCACGTTGGCGATTGCCATGAACCGGATCGGCGGCAAGTCGAATACGGGCGAAGGTGGCGAAGACCCGGCGCGCTTCAAGCCGGTCAAGGCAGGCCAGATGGTCTCCGACATCATCGGCAAGAGTCGCATTGAGCGCGACTACGAACTGAAGGAAGGCGACAGTCTTCGCTCGGCGATCAAGCAGGTTGCTTCCGGCCGTTTCGGCGTCACCGCCGAATACCTGGCAAACGCTGATCAGATCCAGATCAAGATGGCCCAGGGCGCCAAGCCCGGCGAGGGTGGCCAGTTGCCGGGGCATAAAGTCTCCGAGTACATCGGCTTCCTGCGTCATTCGGTGCCAGGCGTTGGTCTGATTTCGCCACCGCCGCATCATGATATTTACTCGATTGAAGATCTGGCGCAGCTGATTCACGATCTGAAGAACGCCAACCCGTCTGCTTCGATCAGCGTCAAGCTGGTTTCGGAAGTCGGTGTTGGTACGGTGGCTGCCGGTGTTTCCAAGGCCAAGGCCGACCACATCGTGATCGCCGGCCATGATGGCGGCACGGGCGCAAGCCCGCTGTCGTCGATAAAGCATGCCGGCTCACCGTGGGAATTGGGCCTGGCTGAAACGCAGCAAACGCTGGTGCTTAACGGTTTGCGCGGTCGTGTGCGGGTGCAGGTCGATGGGCAAATGAAAACCGGTCGTGACGTGCTGATCGGTGCGCTGCTCGGTGCCGATGAATTCGGTTTTGCAACAGCGCCGCTGGTTGTTGAGGGCTGCATCATGATGCGCAAGTGTCATCTCAATACCTGCCCGGTGGGTGTCGCCACGCAGGACCCGGCGCTACGCCGCAAGTTTTCCGGTCAGCCGGAGCATGTGGTCAATTATTTCTTCTTTGTCGCCAATGAATTGCGTGAGCTGATGGCGCAGATCGGCGTCCGTAAATTTGATGACCTGATCGGTCGTGCCGATTTGCTCGACATGAACAAGGGTATCAAGCACTGGAAGGCGCAGGGGCTCGATTACAGCCGCATCTTCCACCGTCCGGCAGTGGCAGCAACCTCGCCGGTTCTGCATTGCGAGACGCAGGACCATGGCCTGTCTAAAGCGCTTGATAACCAGTTGATCGAACTGGCCAGTCCGGCACTGGACAAGGGGGAGAAGGTGCGTATCGAGCTACCGGTGCGCAACATCAACCGCACGGTCGGCGCCATGCTCTCGGGTCGCGTTGCCGCCAAATACGGCCACGCCGGCCTGCCTGACGACACCATTCACGTTACGCTGAACGGCACTGCCGGTCAGAGTTTTGGCGCTTTGCTGGCACGTGGCGTGACGATCGATCTGGTTGGCGAAGGCAACGATTACGTTGGCAAGGGGCTTTCGGGCGGGCGTATCATTGTGCGTCCGAATGCGGCTTTCCGCTGTGATACGCCATCCAACATCATCATCGGCAATACTGTGCTTTACGGGGCGACCGAGGGTGAGGCTTTCTTCGCGGGGGTTGGCGGCGAGCGTTTTGCCGTGCGTAACTCGGGGGCTACGGCCGTTGTCGAAGGGGTTGGCGATCATGGCTGTGAATACATGACCGGTGGCACCGTCGTCGTGCTCGGCATGACAGGGCGCAATTTCGCTGCGGGTATGTCCGGCGGTGTCGCTTACGTGCTCGACGAAGAGGGAACTTTCGAGTCGCGCTGTAACATGGCGCAGGTTGCGCTGGAGCCGGTTGAGGAAGAGTTCGCAGCACGTCAGGGCAGTGAAGCCGGTGATGATCTTGAAGGACATGGCCGGGTTGATGTTCGTCATCTTGGTCTGGCCGATGAGGCATTGCTCAAGTGCCTCATTGAAAAGCATGCCCAATACACGGGTAGCCAGCAGGCCGGCAAGATTCTGGCTGACTGGTCGACCTGGCGCGCACGTTTCGTCAAGGTGATGCCGAACGAATATCGTCGTGCGCTGACCGAGATGGCAGCGCAAGAGGCTGCTCAAAAGCTTCAAAACAAGCAAGCGGAGACTGCATAAATGGGAAAGCCGACTGGCTTCATCGAATACCAGCGTCTGTCCGAGGCTTACGAGCCGGCTGATTCGCGTCTGAAGCACTACCGCGAGTTCGTCGTCACGCTCAGCGACGATCAGGCGGCTGTTCAGGGTGCGCGTTGCATGGATTGCGGCATACCGTTTTGCAATAGCGGCTGCCCGGTGAATAACATCATTCCCGACTGGAATGATCTCGTTTATCGCGGTAACTGGGCACAGGCGCTGGCTGTCCTGCACTCGACCAACAACTTCCCGGACTTTACCGGCCGCATCTGCCCGGCACCGTGTGAAGCAGCGTGCACGCTCAACATCAACAATGACCCGGTCGGTATCAAGTCGATCGAGCATGCCATTGTCGACAAAGGCTGGGAAAAGGGCTGGATCGTACCGCAGCCGTCCAAGGTCAAAACCGGCAAGAAAATTGCCATCGTCGGCTCCGGGCCGGCTGGTATGGCCGCGGCGCAACAACTGGCGCGCGTAGGGCACAGCGTCGTCGTGTTCGAGAAAAACGACCGCATTGGCGGATTGCTGCGTTATGGGATACCTGACTTCAAATTCGAGAAGTCGCACATCGACCGTCGCGTCAAGCAGATGGAAGCCGAAGGCGTCGAGTTCCGCGTCAATCAGCACATTGGGGGTAGTGGCGAGAACGGTGTGCCAGCAAGCAAGCTGGTCGCTGAATTTGACGCGCTGATCCTCTCCGGTGGCGCTGAACTGCCGCGCGACCTGCCGGTGCCAGGCCGTGATCTGGATGGCGTGTATTACGCGATGGACTTCCTGCCGCAGCAGAACAAGGTCAATGCCGGCGACAAACTGGCCAATCAGACGATGGCGACCGGCAAGCATGTCGTCGTGATCGGTGGCGGCGATACCGGCTCTGACTGCGTTGGTACGAGCAATCGTCACGGCGCCTTGTCGGTTACGCAGTTCGAGCTGATGCCGCAACCTCCCGAAAAGGAGAATGGCGCACTGACCTGGCCTTACTGGCCGTTGAAGATGCGTACCTCCTCTTCGCACGAGGAAGGTTGCGAGCGCGATTTCGCTGTCGCCACCAAGGAACTCGTTGGCGGTATTGGCAACGAAAGTGGCAAGGTCAAGTTGCTCAAAGCCGTTCGCGTCGAGTGGAAAAACGGCAAAATGAGCGAAGTTGCCGGCAGCGAGTTTGAGCTGAAGGCTGATCTGGTGTTGCTGGCCATGGGTTTTGTTGCACCGGTCAAGCAGGGTTTGCTGGAGCAGTTGTCAGTTGATGTTGATGCACGCAACAACGTCAAGGCGACGACCGACGGTGCCGGCTGCTACGCGACCAGTGTGCCCAAGGTGTTTGCAGCGGGCGATATGC
>CAJBIL010000198.1 GCA_903953145.1 uncultured beta proteobacterium | reverse complement strand
GGCGGTCAACACCAGGCCAACGACGGAGCAGCCAAACATGGTCATGGTGTTGATTACTGTGCCATCCGGCAGCGTTGCCCCGGCCCCGATCAACCATGCGGTCACCGGGTAATAGGCGGCCAATGCGAGAACGCCTGCCACCGCGAGGCCGCGGTAGAGCGCATTCATGATCTTGCCGCCATCGTTGGCCTTGACGAAGAAACAGCCGATGATCGAAGCAACAATTGACACACCGCCCAATGCCAGCGGATAGACGATTGCAGCATCCGTGGCGCCGGCGACGCCCTTGAGCATCAGCGCGCTGAGCACCATCGTCGCCACTACTGTCACGGCGTAGGTTTCGAACAGGTCAGCCGCCATACCGGCACAGTCACCGACGTTGTCGCCCACGTTGTCGGCGATCACAGCCGGATTACGCGGGTCATCTTCCGGAATCCCGGCTTCGACTTTACCGACCAGGTCGGCGCCAACGTCAGCGCCCTTGGTGAAAATGCCGCCGCCAAGTCGCGCGAAGATCGAAATCAGCGAACCGCCAAAAGCCAGGCCAACGAGCGGCTCGACCGAGTGCTGGAAATCCAGCCCCATGCCCTTGAGCACGGCGTAATAGCCGGCCACGCCAAGCAGGCCAAGGCCAACGACCAGCATGCCGGTAATGGCGCCACCCTTGAATGCCACATCAAGCGCTGCGCTGATCCCGCTGCGCGCCGCTTCAGCCGTACGCACGTTGGCGCGCACCGAAACGTTCATGCCAATAAAGCCCGTCGCCCCCGAGAGCACTGAGCCGAGCAAAAAGCCAATCGCCATCAGCTTGCCAAGCACAACCCAGATCACAACGAAAAGCACCACGCCGACGATGGCGATGGTTTTATATTGCTTGTTGAGATAAGCGGACGCACCTTCCTGAATCGCCTTGGCGATTTCCTGCATGCGCTCGTTGCCCGCTGGCAATGACAGAATCCATTTACTCATCACAGCGCCATAGAGCACCGCGAGTACCGCGCCAACCAGCGCCAGCATCAACCCTTGACTTGCAGACATGAACACCCCCTTGAAATTTACGCGGACCCCTCGGAAGATTCCTCCGGGCCAATCGCCCTACATTGTGAAAAATTTCAGTTCCGCCTCTTGCGGGCGGTGTTTTCAATAGTGCCAGTTAACGCCAAGCCTAAGCCTTGAACGCCGCCAGCTTTTGCGGTATCGAAATATTTTTAAGGCGAATGTAGTCGGGCAAACCGCCGCGATACGGCGGATAGTCTTCACCCTCGATCAACGGCGCCAGATAGTCACGACATTTTTTCGTAATCTGGAAGCCATCATCACTAATAAAATCACGCGGCATCTTGCGCTCGATGTTGGCGATATCTTTGAGGTCAGCAACCCCGATTTCCCAGCGATACGGCGCATCGGCCAAACGCACAATGCCCGGCATTACCGCATTGCGCCCCGCCAGCGCCAACTCGACGGCTGCCTGACCCAATGCATAAGCCTGATCGGTATCCGTTTTTGAGGCAATGTGGCGCGCCGATCTTTGCAGATAATCAGCCAGCGCCCAGTGGTATTTATAGCCGAGCCGGTCCTTGATCAACTGCGCAACAATCTGCCCGACACCACCAAGCTGCGCATGACCAAAGGCATCCTTGCCGCCCATATCGGAAATAAAATTCCCGGCCGCATCATGCAATCCTTCGGAGACCGCAATCGTGCAGTAGTCGTAACGCTTGACGCAATCCGCCACGCGCGCCAGAAAGCGTGCTTCGTCAAAAGGAATTTCAGGCAAAAGCAAAATGTGTGGCGGCTCGCCTTCAGCCTCACTGGCCAGACCACAGGCCGCGGTAATCCAGCCGGCGTGACGGCCCATGACTTCAAGGACAAAAATTTTGGTCGAGGTTTTGGCCATTGAGGCCACGTCATACCCCGCCTCTCGCATTGAGGTGGCGACGTACTTGGCCACCGAGCCGAAACCGGGGCAGGTGTCGGTGTGAGGCAGATCGTTATCAACGGTTTTCGGAATGCCGACACAAACCAGCGGGTAACCCAGCTTCTCGGAAAGCTGAGATACCTTCCATGCGGTATCCATCGAGTCACCGCCACCGTTATAGAAAAAATAACCGATGTCGTGGGCTCGAAAAACGTCGATCAGACGCTCGTACTGCGCGCGGTGCTCCTCAAGACTTTTAAGTTTATAGCGGCAGGAACCGAAAGCACCGCCCGGCGTATGGCGCAGGCGGGCAATGTCTTCGTCGGATTCGAGACTGGTATCGATCAGGTCTTCAGCCAGCGCGCCGATGATGCCATTGCGCCCGGCGAAGACCTTGCCGATTGATTGCGGATTTTTTTGCGATGCACGGCGAGCCGTCTCAATGACGCCACAAGCGGAGGTATTGATCACCGCCGTGACGCCGCCCGACTGGGCGTAAAAAGCATTGATTGGCTTATTTGCCGCCATTAGCGGATTACTTCAGCGCCCCGAAGGCAGCATTCTTGATGTCTTCGACGCCACCGACACCGGCGATCTTGCGGCATTTAGGCGCGTTTGAATCGCCAGTCGCCAGCCATGTGCTGTAGTACTCAACCAGCGGCTTGGTTTGCGAATGATAGATTTCAAGGCGTTTCTTGACGGTTTCTTCTGCATCATCGCCGCGCTGGATCAGATCTTCGCCCGTTTCATCATCCTTGCCGGCGACTTTTGGTGGATTGAACTTGACGTGATAGGTGCGACCGGAAGCCACATGAACGCGACGACCACTCATGCGCTCGACGATTTCCGAGTCAGCGACATCGATTTCGAGCACGAAATCGAGCGCCACACCGGCGACCTTCATGGCTTCGGCTTGCGGCAGCGTCCGCGGGAAGCCATCAAACAGATAACCCGATTTGCAGTCATCCTGCAACAGACGATCCTTGACCAAACCGATGATGATGTCGTCAGAAACCAGCCCGCCCGCATCCATCACTTTTTTTGCTTCGACGCCAAGTGGCGAGCCCGCCTTGACCGCAGCGCGCAACATATCGCCGGTAGAAATTTGCGGAATACCGAATTTTTCACAGATGAATTTGGCTTGCGTGCCTTTACCAGCGCCTGGTGCGCCGAGCAGAATGAGTTTCATGTTTTACCCTTGAAGGAGTCTGAAGATTCGGAAGCGTCTGAAGAAAAAATGAGACGAATGAAGCAAATGTAACAAATTTTTCGCGCAATCTTTTTTGTAATCTTTGTTTTTACTGACCACATTATTGCTTGTAGCAACCTGCGCGATCAGCCGATTTGTGCAACCTGAAAATTACCTGCTATTGCCCCTATGGTCAAACCTTTTAACGCGATTCTAGTGATTTTCGAACCATTTTTGCATGCGTCGCGCATCCTCTGGCGTATCGACGCCGGGCATCGGCAAATGATCGGCAATCGCCACACTGATGCGGTAGCCATGCCACAGGGCGCGCAATTGCTCAAGCGCCTCAAAGCCTTCAAGTGAGGAAGGCGTCAGTTGGGCATAAGCCCGCAAAAAGCGCGCTCGATAAGCATAAAGGCCAACATGACGATAAGCTGGCAGGCCCGCCGGCAATGTCTCACCCTCGGCTTCGCGGGCGAAATGATCGCGTGCATAAGGAATCGGCGCGCGCGAGAAATACAGCGCATCGCCAGCTGCGGTGCACACCACCTTGACGATATTCGGATTGAAAAAATCGACTGCCTCGGTAAGCGGATGCGCGACGGTGGCGATATCAGCATCGCTATCGGCCAACTGGCAAGCAGTCTGCGCGATCAGCGCCGGGTCGATCAACGGCTCGTCACCCTGCACATTAACGATGATCGTGCCATCCTCCCAGCCCAGCAACTCAACAACTTCGGCCAGGCGATCCGTGCCGCTCTGATGATCAGCGCGGGTGAGCAGCACAGATAAACCATGCTGCTCTGCCACCGCCTTCACTGCCGCATGATCCGTCGCCACCCAGACTTCTTCCGCACCGGAAAGCAGCGCACGCTCGGCCACCCGCACAACCATTGGCTTCCCGCCGAGATCAAGGAGTGGCTTGGCAGGCAAGCGCGTCGAAGCATATCGCGCAGGAACAACGACCTTGAATTTCACGCCAAGAACCTTCGATCAGGCTTCATCGGCTTTGAGTTGACGCGCTTCGTCTTCGAGCATGATCGGGATGTCGTCACGCACCGGGAAGGCCAGCTTGCATGGCTTGCATACGAGTTCCGAACTGGCCTTGCGGTATTCGAGATTGGCCTTGCAAATCGGGCAGACCAGAATATCAAGCAAGCGTGCGTCCATTGAGTTTCTCCAGAATTAGTTCGAGCAGACCGGGATTGCCGCCTGTCTGCGAAGCTGTGAAAACCTCGGCCTCAACCGGCAAGACCCAAGCATTGGTGCTCATTTCAACGCTCATGACTGCAGCGCATTTTACTGCATCTTTCTCGGTCATCAGCAGCACACCATCGCGCGCAAAGGCCAGATCAGCAGACGTATAGGCATGGTGATCAGGAAAAGAATGCGCCTCAAACACCAGCCCGAGCTTTGACAACTGTGCAAAAAATCTGGCCGGATCGCCAATACCGGCAATCGCGTAAAGCTTTTTTCCACGCAAGGTATCCGCATCGCAACACAGATGGTGATCGGCGAGCCCAAAAAATCGACGCCCATTGAGAAACATATCAAAGACCGGAACGGCCAGTGGAACAGAGCGGGTTTGCGCTTGCCAGCCACCATTCCAGACAACAGCGTTTACACCGGCCAGTCGCCGCAGCGGCTCACGCAAGGGGCCGGCAGGCAGCAAGCGGCCGTTACCAGCGCCCCGCCCGTCAAACACGACCAGCTCAATCAGGCGCTGCAAACGGTAATGCTGCAAACCGTCATCAGAAACAATCACGTCACACTCGGGATGCGCCGCCAGCAACGCCAACCCTGCGGCGACCCGATCCCGCCCCACAAAAACCGGTACACCGCTGCGTCGCGCCAGCAACAACGGCTCGTCGCCCACCTCAGCGGCAGCCGCGTTCGTCGAGACAACACGCACATCAGCCACGCCATGCCCGCCATAGCCCCGGCTAATAATCCCGGGGCGCCAGCCCTGCTCGCGCAAGCGCTCGACCAACCAGATCACCAGCGGCGTCTTGCCGCTACCACCCACCGTCAGATTGCCAACTACAACGACCGGCACTTTCAGGGAATGTGACCGCAACAACCCAAGGCGATAAAAGTGGCGTCGCAACACGACCAGCAGCAGAAAAAACCAGGAAACCGGCAACAACGGCCAAAGCGCAGGCACTAAACGGTGCTGAAACCACAACTTCGGCAAGCGTTGCCTGACGCCGGATAAAGCCATCGCCGATTGATTAACGCGTAATCAGCGTGGTGACTGGGTCGCAAACGAAATGTGCGGATAGCCCGCAGCTTGTGCCGCCTGCATGACGTCAACCACACTTTGATGGGTTGCCTTGGCGTCGGCATTGATAACAATCACTGGATCTTTACCGGTACCCGCTGCCCGGCGCAACGCTTCGCTGATTGCAGCAACATCCGCATTGGCCACCGGCGCCTTATTAACAAGCACCTGCCCGGTCGCCGTAACTGCAACATTGACCTCGTTGGGCGGCTCGGCCTGCTTGCTGGCATCTGCGGTTGGCAGATTGATTTCAAGTCCTGAGAATTTGGCGTAGGTCGTGGTCAGCATCAGGAAAATGATGATGACCAGCAACACGTCGATCAACGGAATCAGGTTGATCTCGGGCTCATCACGCCCCTGCGCGCGGTTAAAGTTCATCGCCCGCCCCTTCCTTAAGCCTTGCGCTCGCCGTGCAGGAGCTCGACCAGACGCACCGCCTGCTGCTCCATCTCGATCACGAAACCATCGACCTGCGCGCGGAAGTGACGCCAGAAAATCATGCCTGGAATGGCGATAATCAGACCAAAACCCGTGTTGTAGAGGGCCACCGAAATACCATGCGCCAGTTGCAGAGGATTGGTGCCTGTTGGCGCCTGCGAGCCGAAAATCTCGATCATGCCGACCACCGTGCCAAACAGCCCCATCAAAGGACTGATCGAGGCAATCGTGCCGAGCGTTGTCAGATAACGGCCAAGGTCGTGTGAGACGGCGCGGCCGGTTTCTTCAATCGACTCCTTCATGATTTCGCGGGAGCTGGTCACGTTGCGCAGCCCTGCTGCAAGCACGCGGCCGAGCGGTGATTGTGCCTCCAGATTGGCAATCATCGCCTCGTTGGTGCCATTCTGCCGATATTCGGCAACCACGCGTTGCAGCAGGCCGGCCGGCGCCACCTTGGCGCCGCGCAGCGCAACCAGACGCTCAATGATCAAGGCGACAGCAATAATCGATGCAAACAGTAACGGCCAGATGGGCCAACCAGCAGCCTGAATGATTGAAAACACGCTTTCTCCCCGGAAATTTTTTCAGCCCCGAACTTTAGCCTGCGCCGGGCATAGCGGCAAGCCCCCGACAAACCCCAACGCGTAATCAGTGAGAACCTTATCCACAAAATCTGTGGATAACTTTGTGGATTGATTGCTGACAAAGACGCTAAGTGTCGCTTGCAAAAGGGTTTTTATTACGTTGCCAGAAAAAATGGCAATCACTAAAACCATTAAAATCAATCAGTTAAAAACAACACCCTGCTGGCGTAAGGGTTTCCGGCCGTCTCTTGCGAAACAACACCAAAGGTGTGCATTGTTTGACATGGCTGTAAAATTGACCTATGTCAAAACTCCTCCCCGCCAGTACCAGCCCCGCCCCGGTTATTTCTGTTTCAGTGCTCAACCGGCTAGCACGGGAACGCCTTGAGTCAGCCTTCCCCCTGTGCTGGGTCAGCGGCGAAATTTCAAATCTCACCTTCGCAAGCTCCGGCCATGTCTATTTTTCGCTGAAGGATGCTGCGGCACAGGTGCGCTGCGTGATGTTTCGTAGCCGGGCACAGACGCTTGGCTGGCGGCTGGAGAACGGCCAGCACATTGAAGCCCGCGTGCTAGTGACGCTTTACGAGGCGCGCGGCGATTTCCAGCTGAACGTTGAAGCAGCACGCCGGGCCGGCATCGGCAACCTTTACGAGCAGTTTCTCCGGCTCAAGGAAAAACTTGAGCTTGACGGCCTTTTCGACAGCGCAGCCAAGCGCACACTACCCGCCTTCCCGCGCTGCATCGGCATCGTGACCTCGCTGCAAGCCGCCGCCCTGCGCGATGTGCTGACAACCCTCAGACGCCGTGCGCCGCAAGTCTCAATCATCCTTTACCCAACGCCCGTGCAGGGCGACGGCGCTGCCGCACAGATCGCCGGCGCGATCCGTACCGCCAGCGCGCGCAGTGAATGCGACGTGCTGATTGTCTGTCGTGGCGGTGGCAGCATTGAAGACCTCTGGTCTTTCAATGATGAAGCGGTGGCCCGCGCCATTCATGGTTGCGCCATCCCGGTGATCAGTGGTGTCGGCCACGAAACCGACTTCACGATCGCCGACTTTGCCGCCGATCAGCGCGCACCCACGCCCACCGCCGCCGCCGAACTTGCCGCCCCCGAGCAAGCTGCACTGCTGGCGCGAATCGCCGACCTCCGGCTTGGTCTGCAACGCCAGATCGGGCAACTGCTCAACCAGCGCAACCAGCAACTTGACTGGCTGGCACGCCGTCTGCAACACCCGGCACAGCAGCTCGCACAGCAGCGCGACAAATTGCTTAATCTGCAGCGCCGCCTCGACGCCAGCCTGAGCCAGACCAGCACACGGGGCCGCAGCGCACTAGCCAGCCTCACCCGGCGTCTGCTCCTCGCCCGCCCCGACACCATGCGCCATGCACGGCGCCTTGATGCGCTGGCCCCCAAACTACGCAGCGAATGGCAGAAAACCCTGCAAGAGAAATCTGCCGCCCTCGCCCGGCTCAGCGCCAGCCTCACCCACCTCAACCCAAACGCAGTGCTGGCGCGCGGCTACAGCATCGTCACCGACAGCCAGGGCCGGATCGTGCGCAACAGCAACACGCTGGAACCTAACAGCCGGATCGCTGTCAATTTGCATCGTGGTTCTCTTGATGCGACGGTAACGTCCATCAACAAAGAAAGTGGCATCGGCTGAAGCACAAAAGACAACGCAGGCAAGTGGATGTGACACAGCAAAGAACTTGGTAAATTTTTATCCGTCAGATCTCTGCCAGATACAGCCAGATTGCCAGCCGCCCTGCCCACGCATAGAATCGACGGGTTAGCCAACCCGAAAATAACCCAACCCCAACCCGTTTTCTCAGGAGAAACAAATGGAACATCAACTACCGCAACTGCCCTACGCTACCGACGCCCTCGCCCCGCACATGTCGAAGGAAACCTTCGAATATCACTACGCCAAGCACCATCAGGCCTACGTCACCAATCTGAATAATCTGATCAAAGGCACCGAATTCGAAAACCTCGACCTCGAAGCCATCGTCAAGAAGGCCCCGGCTGGCGGCGTCTACAACAACGCAGCACAAGTCTGGAACCACAGCTTTTTCTGGAACTGCCTGAAGCCCAACGGCGGCGCAGCCCCGACCGGCGCGCTGGCGGATGCGATCAACAAAAAATGGGGTTCCTACGACGAATTCAAAAAAGCCTTCCAGACCTCCGCCGTCGGCAATTTCGGCTCCGGCTGGACGTGGCTGGTGAAGAAGGCTGACGGCTCGGTTGACATCGTCAATATGGGCGCCGCCGGCACCCCGCTGACGACCGGAGACAAAGCGCTGTTCTGCGTCGACGTATGGGAACACGCCTACTACATCGACTACCGCAATATGCGCCCGAAGTTCGTTGAAACAGTGCTGGGCAGCCTTGCCAACTGGTCATTTGCCGAGCAGAACTTCGCTGCTTGATTAGCCACGCAATACAGCAAGCAAAAAGCCCCTGCCGATTGGTCAGGGGCTTTTTGCTTTGAAGCGGGTCATGCAGAAACAGCGGGCACCTTAAAACTTAAAACCACCCTTCCACCTTATTACGCGCCGGCACACCGCCGGCATGAACTACTTTGCCGTCGATCACCACGCCCGGCGTCGACATGACGCCATAGCTCATGATCTGTTGCAGATCCTCGATTTTTTCGAGCGCCACTTCAACGCCCTTTTCTTTTGCGACGTTTTCAACAAGTGCGATGGTATTGCGGCAGTTGGCGCAACCGGTGCCGAGCACCTTGATATTTTTGGCGGTCATTCAAAGACTCCTTCATAGAACAAGATTGAACACATAGCCGACGAGCAGAATACCGGTTGCCACAATGCCGGCGAAAGTAGCAATCAGCGTCGGTTTGAGCGCTTTGCGCAGGATGATCATTTCCGGCGCTGAGAGCGCGATCACGCTCATCATGAAGGCGAGGACGGTGCCGAGCGCCGCGCCCTTGCCAATCAATGCCTCAACAATCGGGATGATGCCTGCTGCATTGGTGTACATCGGTACGCCGAGCAGCACGGCCGCCGGCACCGCCCACCACACATCACGCCCCATGAACGAGGCCATGAAATCCTCCGGCACATAGCCATGAATCCCGGCGCCCAGCGCGATGCCGGCAAAAATGTAGGGCCATACCTTGCCGACAATTTCCCGTACATGCCCCCAGCCGGCGTCGAAACGCGCCACCCAGCCCGGCCTATCGCCAAACGCCTGATCGACCTGCCCGGCCTGAATCTTCAGTACCCAGTCTTCGAGATAGCGCTCCATGTTCAGCTTGCCGATGACAAATCCGGCCACAATCGCCACCAGCAAACCCATCACGAGGTAGAGTGCGGCGACCTTCCAGCCGAACATGCCAAAGAGCAACACCAGCGCGACCTCATTGACCATCGGCGCCGAAATCAGGAAGGAGAAAGTCACGCCAAGTGGCACGCCGGCCGAGAGGAAGCCAATGAACAACGGCACCGCCGAACACGAGCAAAAAGGGGTGACGATACCCAGTGAGGCGGCCAGCAAATTGCCGACGCCGACCCGCTTGCCGGAAAGCAAGGCCCGTGTTCGCTCAGGGGCAAAGAAAGTCTGCACGATCCCCATCACAAAGACGATCCCGGTCAACAGCAAAAGCACCTTGGGCGTGTCGTAAAAGAAAAAATGGACGGCTTCCCCGAATGGCGTTTGCCGCGAGAGCCCGAGCGCTTGTACCAGCCAGTCAGCAAATGCGGTGAGCTGGCTGTAAGCGGCAAACCAGGCGACGCTTGCGATAAACAGGCGCAGCAGCCATTGGCCAACGCTCGCCGGCGTTTTTGCGAGGGAAAATTGGCTCAAATTGTTCATACGTTGAAGAATGGCGTATTCATTGGCTCTCCGCGAATCTGATGCGCTAGATCAAGCACCGGTGCGCCCTCCAGCATAGGTCATATAATTCATTAGATTTTCAGGCTGAATTTCAGGATTTTTCATACCAGCCCTTGCTGGCATTAACAATTTTAACGACCAGCAACATGACCGGCACTTCGATCAGCACACCAACGACGGTCGCGAGCGCCGCGCCAGACTCAAATCCGAACAGGCTGATTGCGGCGGCAACCGCCAGCTCAAAAAAATTACTCGCACCAATAAGCGCCGACGGGCAGGCAACCGAATGTTTCTCGCCGACCTTTTTGTTGAGCCAGTAAGCCAGCGCCGAATTGAAAAGCACCTGGATCAGGATCGGCACGGCGAGTAGCGCGATGACTAGCGGCTGCCCGATAATCGCCCGTCCCTGAAAGGCAAACAGTAAAACCAGCGTGCCCAGCAACGCCGAGATTGACCATGGACCGATTGACTCCATCACCGCATCAAAGGCAGCTGCCCCCTTACGCAGCAAGGCTTTACGCCAGATCTGGGCGAATATGACCGGGATCACGATGTAGAGAAGCACCGAGGTGAACAGCGTATCCCACGGTACGCTGATCGCTGAAATGCCAAGCAGGAAGGCGACCAGCGGCGCGAAAGCGAAAATCATGATCGTATCGTTAAGCGCCACTTGCGACAGCGTGAATAGCGGATCCCCCCTGGTTAGCCGGCTCCAGACAAAAACCATCGCCGTGCACGGTGCCGCAGCGAGCAGGATGAGGCCGGCAATGTAGCTGTCCAGTTGATCGGCCGGCAGATAGGGCGCGAATAGCTGACGAATGAACAGCCAGCCGAGAAACGCCATCGAAAACGGCTTGACCAGCCAGTTGATGAATAACGTAACGCCGATCCCTCGCAGATGCCGGCGCACCTCGTGCAACGCGCCAAAATCAACCTTGACCAGCATCGGGATAATCATCACCCAGATCAACAAGCCAACCGGCAGATTGACCTGCGCAATCTCCATTTTGCCAATCACCTGAAATACGCCAGGTAGCCACTGACCCAGCGCAATACCGGCAACGATGCAGAGGAAAACCCAGACCGTCAGGTAGCGTTCAAAGACACTCATTGGCGCTGTCGTTGCACACGATTCGTAGGGCGCGCTCATGCTGCCGCCTCGTGGATCATTTGTGCAGCGATTTTGATGTCAGCCGCCGACATCGTTTCCAGCGATAGTGCGAGAAAGGCGCGAATGCGCTGTGCCAACTGCCCGTAAGCGCGCTCGAATGCGGCGCGGCGGGCATCAAGTGGCTCAATAGGCGCCGGATCGTCGATAGCCCAGTGCGCGGTGGCTGGCTGCCCCGGCCAGATCGGACACACCTCACCTGCGGCATTGGCGCAAACCGTGAAAATGTAATCGAACGGTAACGCGCCGGGCGTAGCAAACTCATCCCATGACTTGCTACGTGCCTCGGGCAAGGGGACGCCATGCCGTTCCAGTGTTTCAAGCGCCAGCGGATTGACCTGGCCGGACGGCTGACTGCCGGCAGAACAGGCTTTCACCCGCCCCTGGCCCAAGTGATTGAACAAGGCCTCACCGAGAATCGAGCGGGCGGAGTTACCGGTGCATAGCACCAGAATGTGGATCGTGGTTGTTTTAGGCGAGGTCATTTTTTGAGGTTGGGTGTACAAAGTTCGGGATGGCCGCCGCAGCAGTCATCCGTCAGAAAACCGATCAGGGCGTTAATGCCCTCA
This sequence comes from uncultured beta proteobacterium, assembly GCA_903953145.1. Taxonomy (GTDB): domain Bacteria; phylum Pseudomonadota; class Gammaproteobacteria; order Burkholderiales; family Rhodocyclaceae; genus CAJBIL01. The sequence goes on along the minus strand of CAJBIL010000198.1, from coordinate 2,122 downwards.
ATTTCCGCGCGATAACGCACGAAACGCCCTTCCTGCACTGTATTGACCAACCCGGCCTGCGCCAGCGTTTTAAGGTGAAAAGACAAGGTCGGCGCCGGCAAGGCCAGTTGCTCGGCGATCAGCCCTGCCGTCAGCCCTTCAGGCGCGTTTTGCACAAGCAGCCTGAAGATGGCGAGGCGACTTTCCTGAGCCAAAGCGGCAAGCGCGGTAACGGCGTTTTTAATTTCCATATTTCTAATAATATGGAAATATTAAAAGTGGTGCAAGCCGGAACTGCGCATTTTGGCGGTTGCCCTTCGCCGCTTCGTCGCTTATCCTTGATTTATGTTCAAGCGCTTTCTACTCCTCTTGCTGATCGCACTGCTGCCGTTGCAGGGCGTAGCGGCGTCGTTTGCCGTTAAGTGCCAGGCAATGCAGTCTGGAGAAGTGCCTTGCCATGAAGCAGCGCCGATCGTGGCCGAGATGCCCTGCCACGATCATGAAGATGGCAGCACATCGACGGATCGACTGGCAGATCAGGGTTGCTGCCACCATCTGGCCGTCGCCATCCCACAGGTTTATTCATCACCCGGCGCCGAGCTGGCTCGGGGGCTCGCCTATCCGGCACCTGTCACCGCCTTTTCCGATCACCTCGCTGATCGTCTGCAACGCCCGCCACTCAAAATCTCCCTCTGACGCAGCATTGCCGGGCGTGAATGGCCGATTGTTCTAAATCGCTTATTTCATTGTCCGCCGTCTCGCTGTCGCCATCTGAGCTGACCTGTCCCTGAGTTTTCTTGGCAACACCAGGCGCTGCCAACGCGCACGCCGGGGTGTTTGTTTCAACAAAATAGGCGAGTAATCATGAATTTTTACCAGAGCGCCCTGCTGTTTTCGCTCGCTCTCGGCCTGTCGCCGGCATGTGCCGAGCCGGCAACGCAAGCACCCGGTGCCAGCATCGAGAGCTTGCTGGCGGTTGCACGGCGCGAGAACCCCGAATATGCGGTAACGCGTTTCGAGGCCGAGGCAGCTGCCGAGCGCGTCTATCCTGCGGGGGCTTTGCCTGATCCGACGCTACGCACCGAGTTGCAAAACATCACCAACGATGGCAGCAACGCCAATCCCAATGTTTTACCGAGTCGCGTTGGCAGCACAAAATACACGGTGATTCAGCCGCTACCGTTCTGGGGCAAGCGTGATCTCAAGCGCGAAACCGCCGAGGCAGAGGCAAATCAGGCACGGGGGCGTAGCGAGGCAAGCTGGGCAGAACTATCAGCGCGCATCAAAACAACTTACGCGCAGCTTTATCAGGCATTTCATAACGAAGCCCTGACACGGGAAATTGCAGCGCTGCTCAAGGGGCTGGAAAGCATCACCCGCACGCGCTACGCCAACGGCCTGATTCCGCAGCAGGACGCGATCCGTGTGCAGTTGGAGCAGACTGGCTTGCAGGGAGAATTGGTTGTTTGGGAAACCGAGCGTCATCACCTTCAGTCGCGGCTCAATGCCCTGTTGCGTCGGCCAGCCCATGCCCCGCTGGCCGAACCCCAACGCCTGCGGCCGCTACCGCCAGCGGCCAGGCTCGACTACGCAACACTCGATCAACGATTGCAGGCACGCAATCCACTACTCTTCGCCGAAACCGCACGGGTAACCGCTGCCGAGAAGAGCCGCGAGCTAGCCTATCGCAACCGCTATCCCGATTTCAGCGTCGGCGTTTCTCCGATCCAGACCGGCAGTCGGGTGAACCAGTGGGATCTGATGGTCGAGATCAACATTCCGTTGCAGCAGGAATCGCGCCGCTCGCAAGAACGTGAAGCGCAATCCATGCTCTCAGCCGCGCAATCACGTCAGCAGGCGACGCAGAACCAGCTGCAAGCCGATCTGGCGGAAAACATCGCCGCACTCGACGCTGCGCAACGCATCGAAAAACTGGTACGTGGCAGTTTGCTGCCGCAAGCGCAGATGACCTTTGAAGCGGCGCTCGCCGCCTATGAAAACGGCAAAGTCGATTTCGCCACCCTGCTCGACGCCCAGCGCCAGATCAGGAAGGCGCGGCTGGATGAACTGAAGGCGCAGACCGACGCACAGGTGCGTCTGGCCGAGATTGAAAGATTGTTGGGAGAAGATTTGTGAAAACCAT
>CAJBIL010000197.1 GCA_903953145.1 uncultured beta proteobacterium | reverse complement strand
GTTATTACCTGGTGCTTGGTTTTGGCGGTACATCGCCGCTCGGTCTGGCGTATCAGGCCTTGACCGGGCGTTCGCTGGTCTTCAGTTTCGACGGATTGCTGCTCGCCTCGCTGATCTTCAATCTGCCATTTGCCGTACAGCCCATGCAGCGTGCTTTCGCCTCAATTCCGCGAGAAGTGCGTGAGGCGGCCTGGGTTTCCGGCCTCTCGCGCTGGGAAGCTTTCTATCGTATCGAGCTGCCACTGGCCTGGCCGGGGATCGCAGCGGCACTAGCACTCACGTTCGTGCACACGCTGGGTGAGTTCGGAGTCGTACTGATGATTGGGGGCAACCTGTCGGGCGAGACGAAGACCATCGCCGTCGCCATCTACGATCAGGTGCAATCGTTCAACGATACGGCGGCGGCCGGCATGTCGGCGCTACTGCTGGCCATTTCATTTGTTGCTGTGATGTTCGTCTACCGGCTCGGCCGTGCGGGAGTGCAGCGATGAGGCTGGAAGCCCGTATCGAGCAACTGGAACCGATCCCACTGGCGGCCGACATCGCCTGTGATCGCGGAGAATTGCTGGCGCTGGTTGGCCCCTCAGGCAGTGGTAAGTCGACTATTCTGCGCTGCCTGGCCGGGCTGCATCGACCGGCGGGTGGTTATGTTCGCTGTGGCGGGCAGGCGTGGTTCGATGCGGCGGGTGGCGTGGATATTTCACCGCAGCAGCGCCGTGTCGGTTTCGTCTTTCAGCATTACGCGCTGTTCCCGCACATGAGCGCGCTGGCCAATGTGATGGTCGCGCTTGGCCATTTGCCGGCCAGCGAACGTGAGGCGAAGGCGCGTGAATGGTTGGCCCGCGTTAATCTGGAGGGTCTTGACGCCCGTCATCCCGGCCAACTTTCCGGTGGCCAGCAGCAGCGTGTAGCGATTGCCCGGGCGCTGGCGCGCGAGCCGCAGGTGTTGCTGCTCGACGAGCCTTTTTCAGCGGTTGATCAGGTCACGCGGCGCAAGTTGCTGCGTCAGTTGATCCAGTTACGCCGCTCGCTGGATATCCCGATCATTCTGGTGACACATGATCTTGAGGAAGCCAGCCTGCTCGCCGACCGCATGACGGTGTTGCACCACGGGCGCACACTGCAAACCGCATCGCCGGCGCAAATGCTCGCGCAGCCTGTCAGTGCGCTGGTCGCACGTTTGACCGACCAGCCCAACCTGTTTGTCGGCAAAGTGCTACGGCATTGTCCTGAGACAGATACAACAGAAATCGAATGGCAGGGCCAGTTGCTGCTCGCGCCGCATACGCCGGTTTTTGCGCAGGGGGATGCGATCTGCTGGGTTGTTCCGGCGGAAGGCGTCGTGCTGGTTCGTGAAGATCAGCAGCGTCGCGAGAATACGGTGCTTGCCCGCGTTGCAGAGAGCCTTGCCTGGCGCGGCCATGCCAGTATCACGGCACATGTTGGCGGGCGTCGTGATGCTGCATTGTCGTTTGCCATTGGCGCCTCGGTTGCGGTGCGGCGCGGGATTGTCCCCGGTGCCGAAGTGCCGCTGCAATTGCAAAAATCCGCCATTCGTTTATTGCCCTCTGACTCGGCTGTTATTGCACAAATGCGTATGCCTGATGACGCATTGCGCTGATAAAATCCTTGCGGCGCAAGGATTGCAGCCTGATTGCTGTTGGCGGTTCGGCTGATTGTGCTTACCGCGTAAAGAAGTCGTTTTAATGAACCTCTATTTCCGCACCCCGAGGTGCGTCATAATGCGTCTATGAATGAAATCGCCCCCCCCCTTGATCCGCGTCGCCGTCTGCGCGAACTCCTTGCCATCCCCGAGCGCGATAGAAGCGACGAGCAATGGGATGAAATCATTGAACTCGAAATCAGCATGGCGCCCGGCAACCGTGAGGTTGGCCCGGACCACGGCGCGCCTCGTCGCAACGGCCCGGCGCCCGGTGGCGAGCGCAAGCCACAGGGTGATCGTCGCCCCAATGGTGATCGCAACAAACAGGGCGGCAATCCCCGCCCAAGTGGTGATCGCCAGCGTAATGGCCCGCCAAGATCTGGCGGTGACCGGCCACGGAACGCTCCGCCGCGATCCACTGGCGAGGCCCCCGCTGGCGCCGAGCAACAGCCGGCAGCGGGTGTGCCCGGTGAGCCGGGGGCGCCAGCGAAAAAGCCATTCAAGAAGTTCCACAAGCGGCCACCGAAGGTTAATACACCTGAGCAGTAAGCTCGCCTGATCTGCATCGTTGTCAGGCGCAGTTTGCTGCGTCAGCATCACCATGAGCGATCAACATCATCAGCACGCGCATCCGCATTCGTGCAGCCACCATCACGAAGGGTCTGGCGCGCGCCTGATCTGGGCGCTGCTGCTCACCCTCAGCTTCGCCGCCGTTGAAGCGCTGACCGGCTGGTGGTCAGGGTCGTTGGCCTTGCTCGGCGATGCCGGGCATATGGTGACCGATAGCGCTTCGCTCGGGCTCGCCGCCTTTGCCGCCTGGCTTGCATTACGCCCCCCGTCGCAGCGCCACACCTACGGTTACGGCCGGGTTGAAACCCTTGCCGCACTCGCCAACGTGCTGTTTATGGTGCTCGTCGTCGTCGGCATTTCAGTCGCTGCCGTACGCCGTTTTCTTGAGCCGGCAGCGATTAACGGTGAAGCCGTGACGCTGGTGGCTGCGCTGGGGCTGTGCATCAACATCGGTGTTGCGTGGTTGCTGATGCACGGCGAGCAGACGATGAACACGCGTGGCGCCCTGCTGCATGTGCTCGGCGATCTACTCGGTTCGGTAGCCGCGCTGGTGGCCGGTGCAGTGGTGATGTGGACGGGCTGGACGACGATTGACCCGCTGCTTTCCCTGCTGATTTGCACCCTGATGCTGGGTTCCAGTTTGCGCCTGCTGCGTGAGGTGTTACAGGCGCTGATGGAAGGCGTGCCGGCGCATTTATCGACCGAAGCCATCGGGCGGGCGCTGGCCGCGCTGCCGGGCGTGGTGTCGGTGCATGATCTGCACATCTGGACGCT
>CAJBIL010000196.1 GCA_903953145.1 uncultured beta proteobacterium | reverse complement strand
GTTTGACGACATGTTTCTCGACCCGCCGGCAGAGATCACCATCGCCCACTGCGCGGTTGATGTGGTTCCAGTAAAGCACGGTCGACGTCACCGCTGCGATGACCACAGCAACGCCCATCCTTATTGATCTGAATTGTTCAAGCATGGATGATGGCTCCGGTCGCGGGAATGGGTTACGTTCGGGCTAAGATGAATCGCCGTCGTGAGATGATGCCATAACGTGCGGAATCAGGAGGGAGTGTCACATTGGGCGTTCGCATATTCTTCATGGCACTTGCGCTTGCCGCTGCGGGTTTAACGGCGGTGTTTGGACTGTGGGCGCACGCGACCTATAGCGAACAGACGGCTGCCGTGTCGGCAACAACGCTTAACGTTGCGGCACCGATGTCCACGTGGGCCTACTGGCTGCTCATTGCCGTACAGCTTGCCCTGACTATGGGTGCCGGGCTAGGCACCTTGTTCTTTGGGCTGGCCAGTTTGCCTGAGGGTGATCCGCTGAAAGACTCGCACTGGTGCGAAATATTGTTTCGGGAACACCGAAAGGCCCGCCTGCGCGAGTGGGCAACCTCCCTGCGTTATTTTCGTTTTGTGCGTGGCTCTGGCGGTGGAATGGATGATTACGGCGACTGTCTATTGGTATCGTTGCGCATCGCTTCCAACGAGGATGTTGAGCTGATATTCACGGCACTTGGTCTTTCTGCCATCGCCTTGAACCCGGAACCCGTGCCATACGATGGATGGCGTGTTGTCGAATGGCGCGACGCCGCGGCACACGACGCAAACATCTCTGCCTATCAAACACCCGGCCATCTGGATCTTTCGATTTCCGACGCAACGAATTCCTGCAATGTCACGCAAGCTGCGGTTGATTCAGCGAAGAAGCTAGAACTGCTGCTCGATTCGCTTGCCGATAAAGTAATTGATCCGCCCAAAGACGACCGGCATTGCGTGTGTCCGAAATACTATCCGTCCTTCTGGAATCCGGAACGTGTCAAATCACGCAAGGAGAATGCTCGTTGAACCCGGCGGTGCTTACCAATCCAGGATGTTTCACAAGGCAAACGCGTGACTGAACTCGTTGCAAATCTTGGCGAACTGGCACTCAATCTGCTCGGACTGATGGGCGTGATCGCACTCACGCTCATTGTGGTGTACGCTGGATTCAATGCACTCGGAAGGCTGATCTGGCGGTTGCAGCGGGAACGTATCGGTATTTGCGCGGAACATATTGCCGCCCACCTTTCGCTCACCAGTGCGCCACCGCCTGATCCACGCACGCAGCTTTGGCGAGGGCGCACGCAGACTTGCGAACTGTGGCTTACGACCGGATCAATGTACTACGGCCCCACCGGATTCCAGTTGGACTCTTGCGGGCCAGGATTCATTGATGGCCTGCCGCAATTCAGTTTCGAGCATCTTGGTTCGCTTCTGGTGGTGGCCCGCTTTCTCGAACCGCTGCCAGTACGATTTACGATGAGCACCATGTACGCGGTCACAGCCAATATTGAAACCGGTGATCGTCGTTTTGATCAGGTGTTCAAACTGAAAGCAGAACGCGCAGACAACAAGGATCATATAAAACAGATCACGCAGATGTTTGCCAGCGCGCCGCTACGTGACGCACTGCTGGCCATTTTCGGCCCTGATCGTAGCCGCGACGGGACCGGCATCATGATTGCCGTCAATGAATGCGGCCTCATGGCCTACTGGGATTCCCCGAAGCCAGATCGTGCCGCGGACTTTAGTCGCGCGGTGGCAGATGCGATCGACAAGATAGCGGGTCAGAACAGTGGGCACTGAAAGTAAAAGATGACTTGCGCCCGGTCAATGCAAACAGTGCCGGCTTGTATTACCATACGTACTGCAATGAAACTCCATCACGCCTCCACCGCCAGCCTGTTGTCCCGCTTGCGCCGTCACGCCCTGTGGCTGCCCTTGCTCGGGTTGGTTGTACTCGCATTGCAGATACTGGCCGGCATGACCGTGCCTGCGTCAGCGTCGGCGCGCGCGGCGGATGGCCTGTTCGTCGCCGAGCTGTGTACTGCGCACGGCATCGCATCGACGGCACCGACTTCCGCGCCGGCCGACTCGGATCGCGGCGCACTCCACGACTGCTGCAAACTGTGCGCCGCCAGTGCTCCGCTGCTATTCGCCGCAGCCCCGGCCACCGTTGTTTCAGCGTCGACTTTTGCTCTCGCTGCCACCTTCGGCGTGGCCGCTCACACACCCCGGCTTTCCCGCAACAGCCACCCGCCGCGCGCCCCGCCCCTGGTCTGACCCGTCTCGCAGTGCACCGGCTCGCCGGTGCGACCGAACGTCCCGCTATGGCGGCGACACCGACGAGGAGCAGACCCGATGAAACCAAGTATCG
>CAJBIL010000195.1 GCA_903953145.1 uncultured beta proteobacterium | reverse complement strand
GGTGCGAAGGCAGGCAGTTGGTCGACATGCCCTGGATGTCACGGCACGCGAACTCAACCCGTACAGATCACAAACCGGTAAAGTCCTTGCTGTAATTATCCTCGGCGACGGCCAGCAGCACTTGCGCTTTGTAGTCGTCGGATATGGGTAGTGGCGCGATCAGTGACTCGATACTGACGCCGTGGATAATCTGCTTGATATTGACCAGATCAGCCGGCAGTGCGGGGTTTTCGGGGTGTGTGATGATGTGCCGGGCGGTATCGCCGGCGATGCGCGCAATATTCGCACGCGGCGTATCGAAACCACGGATCAACTGGGTTATCAATTGCGGCAAGGCCCAGGCCTCGACCAGCGCCAGATTCATCTGTTTGAAGCTGAACCCCGTCGCTTGCTGCTGCGCCTGCAAGGTTCTCAGCGCTCGCCCGGAATTGAGCTCGTCGATGGCGTTTTGCGGTAGCTCGGGGGCAAAATGCCAGAGCAGCAATTCGCCGGATTCTGACAATAATGTGGCGAGCGTCACTTCTTCAGCCGAAATGTCGGCACGCATCGACGCCCAGTCGCGGGCGATTCGCGCGGCGACGATGTTGCGTATGGCACAGCCGTGCAAACCCGGCAGCGATTCGTTGGCCAGCACAGCGTTATTAACGGTTCGCATCAGGTCATCGACACCGGCTTGCAGCACCGCGCCCAGCGCCGTGGTTGTCTCCTGGCTCAAGGTCTGGGAGCGATGCCCTTCAACACGCCGCAACAGCTTGAGCGCCAGAAACGGGTCTTCAAGAACGATGGCGGCGAGTTCTTTTGGGGCGATCCGATCCCGCTTCTCTTCACGCAGCGCGGCGAGTTTTTGCCGGGTTCCGGGCAACACCGGTATCTCCTGATCCTTCAGGAAGGCAACCCACTGGGAAATACCCCATCGACGCTGGAAGTCAGAAAGCATGGAGGAAAGATTACTCCATTTATGTGACACATCGTTTGCCGTTGTGCAGGCATGATCTATGCTGACAGCGCTTTGCATTTATCGTTGCTAAAAAACTGTTCCAAATTGGCGCACTAAGTGGCGCACTAAGCAGAAGAAATCCACAAAAATCGGGGGGAATGGCGATGTTAAAAATTATTACAGGGCGCGGCGCACGGGAGATTGCCGAGATCAGCCGGCGGGCCACCTTGGTGGCCGGCGGGAGCGAGGCGCTCGATGCGAAACTGACCGGGGAGGTGCCGGGGGTTGTCGTGCCGCTGGTCAGCGCGATCAGCAGGATGGCTTCGCGCTTCCGTGATCTGATCGCCGTGACGCGCAGTATCTCGATCAAGATCGCCATTGATACCGCCCGCCTGCACCGCAACGCCCAGTCGGTTGCCGCTGACGCGGAGAAGCAGCAGCAGGACGTGGATCATGTGGCGACGGCGACCGAATCCGTGACGCAGCTTTCAGCGCTGGTTTCCACCAATGCCGCCGAAATGGCCGATAACGCCGCCCGCAATCTCGAAGCCGCTGAAAAAGCACGGACTGACGTGGCCGACATGCAAATGCGGATTGCCGAGATTACCGAGCAAATCGTCCGCTTCACGACGGTGGTTGAAGACCTCTCGGTGCGAACCAATGTGGTCGATAAACTGGGCAAGCTGATCCGGGGCATCGCTGACCAGACCAATCTGCTGGCCCTCAATGCCGCCATCGAAGCGGCGCGTGCAGGCGAGCAGGGACGGGGCTTTGCCGTTGTCGCCGACGAAGTCAGAAAGCTCGCGGAAGGGACCGGCAAGGCCACCGCTGAAATCGAGGAGCAGGCTGCCGCGATGATTGCACTGGTTGGCAAGACGCAGGCCGAAAACCAGAGCATCCGCGTCGGTATCGAAGCCTCGAACGAGGCCGCCATCCGGACGAGCGAACAGTTCGCCCGCTTCATTATGGATTTTCAGCATCTGCGCGAAACGATTTCGTCGGTAACAACGGCCGTGTCACAGCTTGACGCGATCAACCAGGATGTCGGCGGGCGCATCGTTACGATCAAGGCTCGCTCGACGCAAACCAGCCGGGCGGCGGCTGAAATGTCGGCGGGGATTCAGGCACTACGCAGCAACACCGAATCGGTACAGGATGCGCTGGCGGATTTTCGTACCGGCGGCACCGCCTACGACGGCCTGCTGACCGTGACCTGTGACCTGGCCAACGCCGTCCGCGACATTCTGCATACGCATGAAAAGCGCGGGCTCAACATCTGGGATCGCAACCATCAAATCATCGCAAACTCAAATCCGCCCCGCTTCAACACCACTTACGACCAAGCCGTTGAAAAAGAGCTGCAACGGCTTTACGACGAGGTACTCGGCAAGTTGCAAGGCTGCCTTTACGCCCTCGCCGTTGACGAGAAAGGCTATGCACCGGCGCACAACAGCAAGTTCTCGAACCCGCCAACCGGCAACCCGGCGATTGACCTGGGCGGTAGTCGCCACAAACGTATTTTCGATGATCCGGTCGGCCGCAAGCTCGCCACCAATCAGCGCCCTTCCCTGTTCCAGACCTATGTTCGCGATACCGGCGAAGTGATCAACGATCTATCGGTGCCGATCGTAATCGACGGACGCCACTGGGGCGCTGTCCGTGTTGGATTCGACTCCGCACATCTGGCAAACTAAAACAGGTGATTGGCCTGTAGGGCGCATGGAGCCTTGATCTACATCATCAACTGCCTGAAGACGCCCTGTTTACGCCACTCTCCAGATAGTCACTGATGTAGACCGCCAATCCATGCGGGTTGCAGGCCATCGGGCATTAACGCCCGCAGGACGCCCCGTCATTACGCTTCAGCCCCAGCTTGACCATGATCATCTCGGCCGGGCAAAACTGGGTAAAGCCACTCTGAAAAAGATTGGCGCCGACAAAAGCGGTGAACCACAAAAAGTTTTTGGAAATAAACATCGGGCTGCCTTCAACACCCAGGCCAAGGGAAAGCAGGACGAAAGTGCCGGCCATGATGCGGATGGCGCGATCAGTGGTGAATGGGGCGCTCATGATTGAAACTCCTTTTTGAATGCGGCGTAGTAAAGCACCGGAATAACCACCAGCGTGAGCAGGGTGGAGACGAAAATGCCAAAGATCAGGCTGATCGCCAGCCCGTTGAAAATCGGGTCATCCAGAATGAACAGCGCGCCGAGCATGGCGGCCAGCCCGGTCAGGGCAATCGGCTTGGCGCGCACGGCAGCCGACTGAATCACCGCTTCGGCGAAATCCATGCCGCTCTCAACCTGCTGCTTGATAAAGTCGACCAGCAGGATCGAGTTACGCACGATGATGCCGGCCAGCGCGATCATGCC
>CAJBIL010000194.1 GCA_903953145.1 uncultured beta proteobacterium | reverse complement strand
GCCGAGCCCTTCGCCTTTGGAGGCACCGGCGACGAGGCCAGCAATATCAACAAACTCGACGATGGCCGGCTGCGTGCGTTGCGGCTTGACGATTTCACAGAGCTGATCAAGGCGCGGATCAGGCACTTCGACGATGCCGACGTTCGGCTCGATGGTGCAGAAGGGGTAGTTTTCTGCCGCGATGCCAGCTTTGGTCAGGGCGTTGAAGAGGGTTGATTTGCCGACGTTGGGCAGGCCAACGATGCCGCACTTGAGACTCATGATCGGATTCCTATCGGTAGCATTGGTTAAACGGTTTTTACGTGAAGCTGTTGTTGGGCAGTGGCGTAGTCACCGGCGCCCAGCTTTGGCCAGGCCAGCAGGCATCGATCCAGCGCCCGGTCAATCAAGTCCTGCTCCTCTCGGCGCGGCGCTTTGAGCACATAATCAATCACTTCGTTGCGCTCGCCGGGATGGCCAATACCTAGCCGTAAACGCCAGAAATCAGGCGTCGATAGCTGCGCCTGAATATCCTTCAAGCCATTGTGCCCGCCGTTGCCGCCACCCTGCTTGAGACGAATAGCGCCCGGCGGCAAATCTAGTTCGTCATGAATGACGAGGATTTCATCCGCCGCGATCTTGTAGAAGCGTGCCAGCGCTGCAACCGCCTGACCGGAACGATTCATGAAGGTAGTCGGCTGCAACAGCCAGAGTTCATCAACACGCGCAACCCGGCCGAAAAACTTACCTTGCGGCGTGAGCGAGGCCTTGAGATCACGCGCCAGACGGTCAACGAACCAGAAGCCGGCGTTGTGCCGGGTATCTGCGTACTCGCCGCCTGGATTACCGAGGCCGACGATCAGGCGGGGAGCGATCATGCGCTGGTCTCAGAATGCAACAAGCCGCCGCAGACACTAAAGTGCCGGGCGGCGGCTGGTTTACACACAGATGACGATCAGGCGGAAGCGGCTTCAGCTTCACCTTCGGCAGCAGCTGCACCCTTCTTGGCTTGAATCAGGGCAACCACGCCATCATCACCATGCACCAGCGGCTTGACGCCAGCCGGGAATGTGAGCTGGGAAATATGGATGGAATGACCAACAGCCAGATCCTTGAGGTCGACTTCGATGAAAGCCGGCAGATCCTGCGGCAGGCAAACAACTTCGATTTCACCCATAACGTGCGAAACATTGCCGCCGGAGAGCTTGACGCCCGGTGCGATGTCGGCGTTGATGAAGTGCAACGGCACCTTCTGGTGAATGGCGTGCGTGGTATCAACACGCTGGAAGTCGCAGTGCAGAACGAGTGCCTTGTAGGCGTGCACTTGTGCATCGCGCAGCAGCACGGTTTCCATTGTGCCGTCGATGTTGAGCGTCAGCACTGAGGAGTGAAAACCTTCTTTTTTCAGGCTCAGCAGAATCTGGTTGTGCTCAAGCTGGATCGACATCGGTGCAGCCGTGCCGCCGTAAACAATGGCCGGAACCTTGTTTGCGTGGCGCAGGCGGCGGCTCGCTCCGGACCCGTGAAGTGTGCGCTTTTGCGCGGTGAGTTCAAATTTCATGGACTACTCCTGGTAAAACAAACCCTGCCCGCGACCAGGCAGGGGGTTGAGAAAAATCTAAAAATTCATTGATGCTGATTTTTGCTTGATAGCGCTTGATAGCGCTTAATAACGACAAACCAAGCTGAGTTACGTTTATTCAATAAAAAGCGAGGAAACCGAGTCCTCGTTACAAATCCGGCGAATTGTTTCGGCCATCACATCAGCCACCGAGAGCTGGCGAATACGCGAACACTTGCGCGCATCATCGCTCAGCGGAATGGTATCGGTGACAACCAGCTCGTCAATATCCGACTCATTGATACGCTCAATGGCGGCCCCCGACAGTACCGGATGGGTGCAATAGGCCAGCACCTTCTTGGCGCCATGCGCCTTGAGTGCCGAGGCGGCCTTGCAGAGCGTGCCGGCGGT
>CAJBIL010000193.1 GCA_903953145.1 uncultured beta proteobacterium | reverse complement strand
GGTATTACCGCGCTGCAAAGCCACCTCGGCCAGCAACACCTGATAAACGACCTGCCCGGTGAGATCCTGATACTCTGCATCGCCCGGCCGCGCCTCGCGAGCCATGCTGGAAGAGGGCAACTGCGCCGGCTTTGCCTCACGCACCGCAGGCGGCCGCCGTTTGCCACCAGGCGCCTCACCAGCGGCTTGTGCCGGCAAACTGAACGCAACCGCCAAAACTGCTGCCAGAAGCGGCTGACTGCCGAAATAGAAAGATTGCTTGGAATGGGTATATTTCATATTTTCCTGGCCGGCCTCAAAGATCAATCGCGGATCGCTTTTCTTAGAGGCGTTTGCTTCATAATAGTTTTCACGCATGTTATGGACTTTTAACGGTAGCAGCAATGCCAGAACTCCCGGAAGTTGAAGTCAGCCGTCAGGGCTTACTGCCCTATTTGCCAGGCGAACGCATTGTCGGCGCCTGTATTCGCACGCCAAAACTGCGCCATGACATCCCGGCCGGACTTGCCAATCGCCTGACAGGCCTGCGTATCGACGCTATTTTGCGACGCGGCAAGTACCTGCTTTTCGATTGTGAAAGCAAGCGGGGCGGTGGCTGGCTGATTCTGCATTTGGGTATGTCAGGCAGCCTGCGCCTTGTTCCCCCCGGTACCCCGGAGAAGAAACACGACCATTTCGATCTTGTTGTTGCGAGGACAACACTGCGCCTGCGTGACCCCCGTCGCTTTGGTGCGTTGCTGTGGCACGAAGGCGCGAATGTCGATGCCCATCCCTTGCTTGCCGTGCTGGGTATCGAGCCGCTCTCCCCAGACTTTGATGGCGACTGGCTCCATACCGTTACCCGGCGGCGTAGCGGACCAATCAAACCACTGCTGATGGATAGTCACCTGGTTGTCGGTATTGGCAACATCTATGCGGCAGAGAGTTTGTTCCACGCCGGAATATCCCCGCTGCGGGCTGCCAACCGGATCAGTCTCGAGCGCTATCGAACGCTGGTACCGGCCATTCGCAGCACGCTCGAAGCCTCCATCGCTGCTGGTGGCAGCAGCGTTCGTGACTATGTGCATAGCGATGGTGGCGCCGGATGCTTTCAACTCTCCTGCGCGGTTTACGACCGTGCAGGAGCGCCCTGTACACAGTGCGGCAAGCCGATCCATAACATTCGCCAGGCCGGCCGCTCGACCTTCTACTGCACGCATTGTCAGCGTTAGCGTTCGCCCGGCATTGGCCTCGCATAGATTTGATTGCTAAACCTTTGTGATAAAGTAATTTCAATTATTCAATCATCGCAGGACAAGTCCATGACGCTCGCTCAACATTTTGCCGCCTACAGTGAATGGCGCACCCAGCTTTCCGGGGGTCTTGAGGGCTTCCGCAACTGGCTGGCAGAAAACGAACTCAATGACGCGCAGACTGATCTGCGCCTCGTTCAGCTCCTCGAAAAACTACGCGAAGATCGCCTGCATGTCGCTTTTGTCGCAGAATTTTCACGCGGCAAATCCGAGTTGATCAACGCCATATTTTTTGCCGACTACGGCAGCCGCATGCTGCCTTCGTCCGCCGGTCGCACCACGATGTGCCCGACCGAGCTGATGTTCGACCCGACCCGCCCACCGTCCATCGAATTGCTACCGATCCAGACTCGTGAATCGAATGCCGGCATCAGTGAATACAAGCGTTTTCGCGAAGAATGGGAGGTCGTCCCGCTGGACATCGAATCGCCGGAATCGATGCAGGAAGCGCTACGCCATGTCAGCGAAGTCACCCGCGTCGATCGCGACACCGCTGAAAAACTCGGTTTCCCCACCGGCCAGGAAGATTCCGTCATGTTCCGGGTCGCTGAAGACGGGTTGGTCGAAATACCGCGCTGGCGGCACGCCATCATCAACTTTCCTCATCCTTTGCTAAAGCAAGGGCTGGTTATTCTCGATACACCGGGGCTCAACGCGATTGGCACAGAGCCGGAGCTGACGCTTTCGCTGCTCCCCAACGCTCATGCGGTTCTCTTTGTGCTTTCGGCCGATACCGGCGTCACACAGTCCGACCTGACCATCTGGCGCGACCACATTGGCACAACCGGCGGCCGCAAGAAAGGGCGCATGGTCGTTCTCAACAAAATCGATGGTTTGTGGGACGAACTCAAAAGCCGGGAAGAAATCGACGCCGAGATCGCCAAACAAGCCGATACCTGCGCCTGGACGCTTGACCTGCCAGCCGGTCAAATCTTCCCCGTATCAGCGCAGAAAGCGCTGGTCGCCAAGATCAACAATGATGCCGCGCTACTGCAACGCAGCCGGCTACCAGCGCTCGAATACGCGTTGTCCGAGGAACTCATCCCGGCCAAGCAGGAAATCGTCCGTGACAGCACAGAAACCGAATTTTCCGACCTGCATACGCGGATGCGTGGCTTGCTCGAATCCCGATTGACCGGCCTGCGCGAACAACTCACCGAGCTTTCCGAGCTCCGGGGCAAGAATAAGGGCGTCGTTGAGTACATGATGGGCAAGGTTCGCCTTGAAAAAGAAGAATTCGAGTCCGGCTTGCAGCGTTACTACGCAGTGCGCAGCGTGTTCTCACAGCTCACCAACCGCCTGTTTGGCCATCTCGGGCTGGATGCCCTGCGCTTGCTGACCCAATCAACACGCGAAGTAATGATTGATGCGACTTTCTCGAGAACATTGTCAGGCGCAATGAAAAATTTCTTTGATGTATCGCGGGCGAATCTGACGCAGTCCAATGGTGAAATCACTGAAATCATGGCCATGATGGAGGCCATCTACAAGAAATTCTCCGTCGAACACGGTCTGAAACTCGGCACACCGACCAGCTTCTCACTGATCCGGTACGAAAAGGAAATCGACCGTCTGGAGCAATGGTGCAACGCCCATCTGAACACCATGTTCCAGTTGCTGATGCACGAGAAAAACAATCTGACGCAAAAGTTTTTTGAAGAAGTGGCTGTTCAGGTAAGACGCGCTTTTGAACACGCTAACAGGGATGCAGAATCGTGGCTAAAAGCCATCATGGCGCCAATGGAAACGCAGGTTCGCGAGCACCAGATTCAGCTTAAACGTCGTCTCGAAAGCATCAAGCGCATTCACCAGGCGACCGACACACTTGAAGATCGGATCAAGGAACTAACGCACATTGAGGATGGCCTGGTTGCACAAGTCCGGTCACTTGAAAGCATCGGCCTGGAACTGCGTGGCGTATTGAACCGGAATGTCGGCAACCCGCCCCTGCGTGACGCGGCCTGACACCTCTGCTGCAAACATCCGCGTATAGAAAAACGCCGCAATCTCCGAGGAGATTGCGGCGTTTTTACTGGCAGGAATGCGCTTGATCAGGCTGGGCGCTTGTTGCCCGTCAGCTTTTCATACTTGACCCACAACTGGTTATTGCTTTCTTCATTGGCAGCATCTTTCGGAATGCAATCGACCGGGCAAACTTCAACGCACTGCGGCGTATCGTAGTGGCCAACGCATTCAGTACATTTGCCGGGGTCGATTTCGTAGATTTCGGCACCCTGTGAAATGGCCTCGTTCGGGCACTCAGGCTCACAAACGTCACAGTTGATGCACTCATCGGTAATAGTCAAAGACATGGTTGCTGTTCCTTCAGATCATTGAAATTTTTCGGATACTCTTTTCGCCAGCCGCTCACAAATTGCCGGCTGCACAAACTTGCTGACATCACCGCCCAGAAGCGCGATCTCACGAACCATCGTCGCCGAAATAAACATGTACTGCTCCCCCGGCGTGAGGAATAGCGTTTCGACATCGGGAAACAGATTTCTGTTCATCCCGGCCATCTGAAATTCGTACTCGAAATCCGAAGCTGCCCGCAGACCACGCAAAATCACCTTCGCGCCCTTGGCGTGCAGAAAGTCCATCAACAAACCATCGAAGCCACAAACCTCAACATTCGGATATTGCGCCAGTAAATCACTGGCGATCTCGACCCGCTCGGCGAGCGAGAAAAAAGGCCGCTTCGAACGACTCTCGGCAATACCAACGATCACATGATCGAAAAGCCCGGCCGCACGCCGTACAAGATCCTCATGACCTCGTGTCATCGGATCAAAAGTACCCGCGTAGATTGCCACCCGCTTATTCAGCGTCATCCGGCTCGCCTCGTCGCATCAAGTGATAAAAAACCTGCCCCGCCTTGCCCTGCCGAACGGTGCGCCAGTCACCAAGCCCGTCCAGCGCGGTCTCCGACTCCACGTAGATCGCTGCACTCTGCGCCAGAATATTAGGCAACAAAGGAATCAGGCGATCAATCCAGCCCTGATGATACGGCGGATCGAGAAACAATACATCGAAGTGCAGGCCAGTGGAAGCCGCGAATTTTACCGCATCCGAGCGCACTATCTCCACCCTGCTGCCGGCAAGCAACATTTGGGCGTTTGCTTCAAGCGCAGCCAATACGCCGGGCGCGGCCTCAACCATGACGACCTTTGCCGCACCACGCGAAGCAGCCTCGAAACCAAGCGCACCACTACCTGCAAAGAGGTCGAGGCAGGTGAGTCCCTGCAAATCCTGCCCAAGCCAGTTAAACAAAGTCTCGCGGACACGGTCCGGGGTCGGGCGCAAACCCACGGATTCAGGAAAGCGCAACACGCGCCGGCGCCAGGCACCGCCAATGATGCGCACCGAATTTGCAGCAGCGGTACTTTTTTTAGCACTCACAGGGGCGCTCACAGGGGGTATTTCACTCGCCGGCAACAACCAGCGTCACCAGGTGCCTGGCCGTTACGTGTCGCGAGAATGCGGCTCTGATGTCAGCAACCGTTACTTTCTCAATTTGCGCGGCGTAACGGTCGAGGTAGTCCAGCGGCAAGCCGTAATAACCGATTACCGCAACGTTTTCAAGAATCTTCTGGTTACTGTCGATGCGCAGGGGAAAGCTGCCGACCAGATTCTGTCTGGCCGCTTTCAACTCAGCTTCGCTCGGGCCCTTGGCAAGAAAATCGGCGAGCACTTCGCGCGTCACCTTGAGCGCATCATTGGCCTGCGATTTTTTGGTTTGCAGGCCGATCTGAAATGGGCCGGACTGTGCCAACGGATGAAAATAACTGAAAACACTGTAAGCAAACCCGCGTTTGTCGCGCACCTCTTTCATCAAACGCGAAACAAAGCCACCGCCGCCAAGGGAATAATTACCGACCAGCAGTGGGAAAAAATCCGGATCACCGCGCTTCACTGCGGGCATGCCGATGAGCAAATGTGCCTGAGCCGCCGGGTGGGCAATCCGCTGCTCGGATGCTTTCGGCAGTTGGGGCGACGGCAATGGCACGGCAGCGTTGCCAGCCGGCAAAGTTGCCGTCAACTGCTGCGCCAGCGCCTCGGCATCCGCACGCGACAGATCGCCGACAATGGCGACCGTGGCACGCTGTGCGCTGTAGTGCGTCTTGTAGTACGCCTGAAGATCATCGCGTTCGATGGACTGAACGGATTCCGGTGTTGCCTGCTGCCCATAAGGGTGATCGGGGTACATGGCAAGCCAGAACGCCTTGCTGGCAATTGCCTCAGGCCGGGTCAACGCCTCCTTGAGCGCGGCAATCGAACGTGCCTTCTCTCGCTCAAATGCGGCAGGCGGAAACAGCGGGCTGACCAGCACGGCTTGCAACACATCAACCGCCGGCACGCGCTTGTCAGCCGCCGAAAGCGTACGTAAATGGATCGATGCACGGTCCATATCGACCCCGCCGGAAAAAATCGCCCCCAGATCAGCCATCTGATTTGCAATCTGCGTTTCGTCCATGCCGGCCACGCCCTGATCGAGCAAACCCCTTGTGAGCAAGGCAAGGCCGGATTTTCCGGGTGGATCGTAGGCGGTGCCAGCGGAAAAATCGACCTGCACGTCGAGAATCGGCAACGTATGGTTTTCCACGAAAAACACGCTGGCGCCCGACGGCGCAACCCAGTGTTCGATTGTCGGGCCCGCTTCGGCCAATTGAGCGCACTGCACGCAAACCAGCAGTACAAAGCCTGCCAGCTGTTTAAGGAGTTTGATCGACATTTATCTGGCGCTCACTTATTGACGCGGTGCAGCCGCGCGCGAACGCGGCGTTTGAGCTTGCGGTAACGGTTGCGGGTCGAGCTCGGCAACCGTCAGCACATCGTCGCGCAAATT
>CAJBIL010000192.1 GCA_903953145.1 uncultured beta proteobacterium | reverse complement strand
GCTTTTATTGCGACACTTTTGCCCGAATATTTGCGCAAATTCTTGAATGCCGGCGCTATCGCTGCGTTACCAAATCGCAGAGAACGGTCGATGACGTTGAGCAGCGAATAATCCCTCATTCGACGCTGATAGCCGCTGTGTTAAGGTGCCGGGGATTTGCTGACGCATTGATAGATCTCCCCTAATTCATTGATTCGACCCACACCATGAACATTGCTATCGACATCGTTTCCGACCTCGTTTGCCCTTGGTGTTTTATTGGCAAGCATCGCTTGATGCAGGCGATTGCGCTGGTCAAGGCGCGGCATCCGAAGGTGCGTTTCCAGATCAACTGGCTGCCGTATTTCCTGAACCCCGATACGCCGCCGCAGGGCGAGCCGTACCGGGCATTTCTTGAGGCCAAGTTTGGCGGTGCGACGCAGGTGGCGAGGTTGCAGCTGGATGTGGCTGATGCCGGGCGGGAGGCTGGCGTGTTGTTTGATTTCGAGCGGATCGTGACGCGCCCCAATACGTTGCGGGCGCATCGTCTGGTCTATCGTGCCCAGTCAACCGGGCATCGGCCGGCTGAAATCGAGGCGTTGGTCGAGCGTCTTTTTGTCGGGTATTTTCAGCGCGGCGAGGATATTGGCGACATTGCCACGCTGGCAGAGATCGCTGCTGAATGTGGCGACCGCAAGGATGCTGTGATTGCTTATCTGGAAAGTAACGAAGGTGTGCCGCAGGTCAGGTCGCTGGTTGGCAAGGTTGGCGGATTGGGCGTTGGCAGCGTGCCGTTTTATATCATCCAGCGCCGTTTAACGGTATCGGGCGCGCAAACCGGCGAAGTGCTTGCCGCTGCCATCATGCAGGCGATGTAACGTTATAAAAACATCGCCTGCCCTGCAAGCCAATCAATACGGCCATCTTCAAAGGTATGCCCGGAGAGCCAATAGCCGTGCGCTTCTCCGGGCATCATTCGCTAGATCGCCATCTGGCGCGCCTTCCAGGCCGGTTTGCCGGTTTTAACCTTAGCTTGCCCCGCAGCACTGCTTGAATTTTTTTCCACTGCCGCAGGTGCATGGATCATTGCGGCCGACTTTTGCGGCATCGCGGCGGATGGTTTTGATGCCGCGTTTGGCAACCCAGAAGCGGTAGATGTCGGTGATGGCCTGGGGTAGCTCTTCTTCGCAGTCGCTTTCCATCTGCGCACGTTCTTCGCCTTCCGGCCATTCTTCGCCGTGCTCGCGGGCTGCGGCTTCGGCTTCGCCGGTGAGCAGCATGAGCGGGAAGAGGCGTTCGTCGAGATAGGTGATTTCCTCGCTGTCCTCTTTGCCTTCTTCTTCACCGAGATACTCGAACCAGTCTTCTTCAGCGGCGTCGACGCCTTGCAGGTAGGCCTGGCACCAGGGGACGTAGTCACTCGGCGCGTCTTCGCTGCCTTCGCTGTCCTCTTTGGCATAGAGCAGGAGGACGGGCGGCTCGCCGCGTGCCAGTTCGGCTTCGAGCACGACGGCAAATTCGCGCAGCAGTTGGGCGGCTTCGCGGCCGGCGTCGGTTTCCAGCGCGGCTTCACTGCCCAGCACATCGGCCAGCCATTCTTCTGCGGGGATCTGGAACGGGCCACAGAGCGCCGCGCAGAGATAGCCCTGAATTTCGTCAAGGCGCATGGCCTCGGGCAATGCCGGGTCGTCGAGCAGGGTTTCAAGACGGTCAAGCTGGTTGTCTGGAAGTTGTGCCTGGAGCGTCATGGGTTCAGCCTCGCGTGTTGGATTGGATGTCGAATGCAGCGAGTTCGACTTTGGGGGCGGGCTGCCAGCCTTCTTTGCGATGTTCGGCAACGACGTTGGTGAAAATGCCGCCGCGCACATAAAACCTGGCGGTCAGCCGCATGTAGCGTGGTTGGGTGGCTTGCACCAGATCATCGAGGATGCGATTGGTCACTGCTTCGTGGAAACAGCCTTCATCGCGGAATGACCACATGTAGAGCTTGAGGCTCTTCAATTCGACACAGGCTTGATCGGGGATGTAGTCGAGAATCAGTGTGGCGAAGTCGGGTTGCCCGGTTTTCGGGCATAAACAGGTAAATTCGGGGATTTCCATGTGAATGTGGAAATCGCGCTGCGGGGCAGGGTTGGGGAAGGTTTCGAGTGTTTTGGCAGGCTGGGTGGTCATGGTCAGTCCGAATCGGGCAGGCAAAATGTTATTATAAGCGCCCAATTTGACCAGTGCTTCGTCATACAAGGCTTGCAGGGTAGATTCCTCGCTTTTAGCGCAAACCCCGGCCCTAACCGCCATCAACCAACTTCATGCGTCTGACCAAGCTCAAACTCGCCGGTTTCAAATCTTTTGTCGATCCGACCACCATTGCCTTGCCCGGGCAACTGGTGGGTGTGGTTGGCCCCAATGGCTGCGGCAAATCCAATGTGATGGATGCCGTGCGCTGGGTGCTGGGCGAGTCGAAAGCTTCCGAACTGCGCGGCGAGTCGATGCAGGATGTGATTTTCAATGGCTCGTCGACACGCAAACCGGTGTCACGCGCGGCGGTCGAGCTGGTGTTCGACAATTCGCTCGGGCGCATTGCCGGCCAGTGGTCGCAGTACGCCGAGTTGTCGGTCAAACGCCTGCTGACGCGCACCGGGCAATCCGAGTATTACATTAATAACCTGCACGTCCGGCGCAAGGACATCACCGATCTGTTTCTCGGTACCGGCCTTGGGCCGCGCGCTTACGCCATCATCGGGCAGGGGACGATCTCGCGGATCATCGAGGCCAAGCCGGATGAGCTGCGCGTGTTCCTCGAAGAAGCGGCTGGCGTTACCAAGTACAAGGAGCGGCGCAAGGAGACGGAAAGCCGGATCGCCGATACGCGTGAAAATCTGACCCGCGTTGAGGATATTCGCCTTGAACTTGGCGCGCAGATGGAGCGACTGGAAGCGCAGGCTGCCGTAGCGCGCCAGTATCGCCAGTACAACGATGATCTGACGCGCAAGCAGCAACTGCTTTCGCTGCTCCGGCGCAACGATGCACAGGCTGAGCGTGAGCGTTTACAGGGCGAAGTCGAGCGCGCCTCGATTGATCTCGAAGCGCAGACGGCCGCGCTGCGGGAGACGGAAGCACGGCTTGAAGAAGCGCGTGAAGGCCACTTCATGGCGAGTGACGGCTTGCACAGCGCACAAAGCGCATTGTTCACTGCCAATGCAGAAGTGGCGCGCCTTGAAGCCGAGATTCGCCATCGGCGTGAATCGCAGCGTGAATACGAAACCCGCCTCGCTCAACTCACCGACGACAAGGCGCACTGGCAGGCGCAGGCCGCAAAGCTGGCTGCCGACGATGCGCGCTGGCAGGATCTTCTGACGCTTTCCGATGATCGCGTCGAGCAGAGCGAAATGCGCCTGGAGGCGCAACAGGAACGCTTGCCGCTGGCCGAGGACGCGCACGCCAATGCGCAGGAAGAGGTTAATCGCCAGCGCGCCGGGATTGCCCAGGCCGAGCAGCGTTTGCAGGTCGAGCAGGCCAATCGCGGCCATGCTCAGCGTTCGTTGCAGATCATCGCCGGGCGGCGCGAACGGCTGGCGCTGGAGCGCGAGGCGTTGCCGGTGCCCGATCATGCCGAATTTGAATTCAAGCAGGAAGAGCTGGCGGCACTGCGCGAGCGGATCGCCGGGGCGCAGGCTACGCAGGCCGCTCAGCAACAGGCGCTGCCGCAGTTTGAGCAACAACGGCGCGAGGTGCTGGCCGAAGTCCAGCATACGCAAAAAGAACGGGCCGAGGCACATGCCCGGCGTACCGCGCTGGAGCAGCTACAGCGCCGTGTTCAGGACGATGGAAAGCTCGGCGACTGGTTGCGTCGGCATCACCTTGAGCATCGCCAGCCGTTGTGGAAATCACTGCACGTTGAAGCCGGCTGGGAATCTGCGGTCGAGGCGCTGTTGCGCGAGCGTCTTGGCGCGTTGACAGCCGATGCGCCGGATGCCGCATGGAGTAAGGATCGGCCCGGCAAAAAACTGACCTTGCTGTTACCGGCGGCAGGGTTGGAAGAGGTGGCAGTACAAAGCCATGAAGATCGTTTGCTGGCGCGTATCCGTTGTGACGATCCCAAACTGGCGGTGATTCTTGCCGACTGGCTCGGCGAAGTGTTGACGGCGCCCCACCTGTCGGCCGCACTGGCGCAGCGTAACGAACTCTCCGCTAGTGCCTGTTACGTCACACCGGGCGGCGATATCGTCAGCCGGCAGAGCGTCACCCTGTTTGCGCCGGATGCTGGTGAGCATGGTCTGCTGGAGCGGCAGCGCGAGATTGAGGAACTCGCCGGCCTGATCGCGCAACGCGACGCGCTGGTTGAATTGGCGCAGGCCCGGCTGGCCGAGGTCGAAACGCGTATGGTCGATGCCCAGAATGCTTTGCAGGAGGCGCGCAAGCACCTCGAAGACTTGCAGAACCGGGCGCACGCCATTCAGGTTGAAACCCTCAAATTATCGCAGGCGCTGGATCGCTTTCGTGAGCGGCAGGCGCAGATCGATGCCAGTCTGGCTGAAATGACCGCCGAGGAAGAGGGCGAAAGCGAACGCCTGTTGATTGCCGATGAGGCCATTGAAGTGCAGCGCGAGCAAGTGGCACAGCTACAGGCCGTGATGTCGGTCGCCAGGGCGCGTTTGGAGCAGGCCGAGCGCGCGCTGCGGGACGAGCGTGAGCAGGTTAACGCCGTTGAGCGTGAGTTGCGTGAGGCGCAGTTCTCGCAGCGTGAGTGCCGCAACAAGCTTGAGGAACTGGCGAGCAACCGCGCGCTGGCGGGCAAGCAGCTTGAGCGAGTGATCGAAGAGCTGGCACGGTGTGCGGATAACGCCGGCGCCATGCAGGCCGAGGATCTTGAGCCGAAGTTGCAGGAAGCGCTGGCGCACCGTGTGGCCCGTGAGCATGCGCTGGCGGCGACGCGCGATGCACTGGAAGCCGCAACGAATGCCCTGCGTGCGCTCGAAGAGCAGCGCATGAAGGTTGAACAGAGTTTGAATCCGCAGCGCGAGCGGATCGGTGAGCTCAAGCTCAAGGCACAGGCAGCCAGCCTTAACTTTGATCAGTTTGCCCAGCAGTTGGCGGATATGCAGGCCAATGAGCAGTTGCTGTCCAGCGAGTTGGCAGGGGCGCGTGTTGGCCCGCTGCAAAGCGGCATTAGCGCGCTGCAACGTTCGATTGAGGCGCTCGGCGCGGTTAACCTCGCGGCGCTTGAGGAGCTTGAGTCGGCCCGCGAGCGCAAAGGCTATCTCGATGCGCAATCAGAAGATCTGACCGAGGCGATGGAAACACTGGAAAACGCCATCCGCCGTATCGACCGTGAAACGCGTGATCTTTTGCAGAGCACTTACGACTCGGTGAATCGCAGCTTTGGCGAGTTGTTCCCGATTCTTTTTGGCGGTGGTGAAGCCCGGCTGATCATGACCGGCGACGAGATTCTCGATGCCGGCGTGCAGGTGATGGCGCAGCCGCCCGGCAAGAAGAATTCAACGATTCATCTGCTCTCCGGCGGTGAGAAGGCATTAACCGCCATTGCGCTGGTGTTTTCGATGTTTCAGCTTAATCCGGCGCCCTTCTGTCTGCTCGATGAGGTGGATGCGCCGCTGGACGATACCAATACCGAGCGTTTTTGCGATATGGTTCGGCGTATGTCAAATAACACGCAGTTTTTGTTCATCAGCCACAACAAGATCGCGATGGAGATGGCCCAGCAGCTGGTCGGCGTGACCATGCAGGAATCCGGCGTCTCGCGCATCGTCGAAGTCGACATGGAAGAAGCGCTGCGTATGCGCGAGCAACTCGTTTAGGAATGGAAATGACCGAACTGCAGATAGGATTGATCAGCCTCGGTGCTGCCGCAGTCGTGGGGGTACTGGCCTACAACAAATGGCAGGAGCACAAACACCGGAAAATTGCCGAGCAGTTGCTCAACTCAAGGCATAACGATGTGCTGCTCAGCGAGCCAGCGCCGGCTGACGCATTTGATGCGCCGCTTCAACATGCGGGCGATGCCGGAGATGCAGAAAAGGTAGATGCGCTGAATGCTTTGCCTGAGGTTGATGATTTACCGGTTGCGCCCCATTCGCCACCTGTTGAGTCGCAGCAGGTTGCCGAGCGCCTCGAACCCTCACTGCGTGCTGATCCGCAACGCGAAGAGCCGACTATGGCGGCAGACACATTGTTAGTCGAGCCGGAAATTGAGTCACGTGATTCTCGCCCGGTTTCGTCAACCCCGCTACCTGTTGTGCCTGTCACACGAACGGGCGATGAAAGCAAGGAGAGCAAAGAGGCAAAAGATTGCGCGCCACCGCTCCATCTTCTTTCGCCGGTCATTGACTACATTGCCGCGTTCGAGGCTATCGAACCGGCACCTGCTTACCAGATTCTTGAATCACAGCGCGATGTTCTGGCGCGTGTGCGTAAGCCCGTACATTGGATCGGCTATAACGAACGCACGCGTGAATGGGAGCCGATCATTGATGCCGAGAATGGCGAGTACCGGCGGATTCGTGCGGGATTACAGCTGGTTGACCGGCACGGTCCGGCGCGTGATAACGACCTCTCGGTATTTCATATTGCCATGCAGGATCTGGCGGATGAACTGATGGCGGTGGCTGATTTGCCACCGCGCCAGCCCGCGCTGGAGGCCGCTGCGCAGCTCGATCAATTCTGCGCCGGCGTCGACATCCAGATCGGTATCAACGTCATCAGCCAGGGGCAAACTTTCGCGGGAACCAAGCTGCGCGCGCTGGCTGAAGCCGCTGGCATGGCACTGGATGCTGACGGTCGCTTTGTCCGTCTGGATGATGAAGGGCAGGTACTTTACGTTTTAACCAATCATGAAGCCCCGGGTTTCTCGGCTGAGTCGATGAAGTCAATGAGTACGCACGGCGTGACCTTCCTGCTCGATGTGCCTCGGGTTGCGCACGGGGATCGCGTGTTCAACCAGATGCTCGATCTGGCGCGACGTTTTGCCGAAGCGCTGCACGGCGCGCTGGTCGATGACAATCGCCGTCCGCTCTCGGAAGGCGCACTCGAGCCGATTCGCCGTCAGGTCGCACAGTATCAATCGGTGATGGCGACGCGTAATTTGCCGGCCGGCGGGCCACTGGCCTTGCGTCTATTTTCTTGAAATGAGCATTGTCGAACGCGCCCGTGCGCTGCGGGCCGAGCTGGAAAAGCATAACCACCAGTATTACGTCCTCGATGCGCCGCTGATTCCGGATGCCGAATACGACCGGCTGTTCCGCGAATTGCAGTCGATTGAAGCCGAACATCCCGAACTCGCCACGCTCGATTCACCCACGCAGCGCGTAGGCGGCAAACCGCTCGATCTATTCCCGGCGGTGCGCCATGCCTTGCCGATGCTGTCGATTCGTACCGAAACCGATATTGAGGCGAGCGGCGCTTTTGCCTTCGACGCACGGGTGCGCCTCGAACTGCAACTGGCCGAGAGCGAGCCGCCGATCGAATACGCCTCCGAGCTCAAATTTGACGGATTGGCGATAAATCTGCGTTACGAAAACGG
>CAJBIL010000191.1 GCA_903953145.1 uncultured beta proteobacterium | reverse complement strand
GCGCGCCCGGGCGTAATAGCCAAGGCCGGCCCAAAGCTCAAGCACGCTGTCAATCGGCGCGGCAGCCAGCAACTCAATGCTCGGGAAACGCTCAAGAAAACGGGCGTAATACGGGATCACCGAACTCACCTGCGTTTGCTGCAACATGATCTCGGAGAGCCAGACGCGATAAGCATCGCGGGTCTGCTGCCAGGGCAGATCATGGCGACCGTGCTGGCGCTGCCAGGCAATCAGGCGGCCGGAGAAGTCTTGCGCGCCAGCGCTGGCATCGTTCACCGCCCCGCCCTGGCCGATCATGCGCTGACCGGCTTGACCTTGCTCGCGGCCAGTGTTGCACGAGCACGCGCCTCATCCGTGTTGGCGCCGGTGGCAACCGCAACGCCCATGCGCCGCTTGCCAAAGCTCTCGGGCTTGCCGAACAGGCGCAAATCGGTTTGCGGCACATTGAGCGCCTCGGCAACGCCCTCGAAAGCAATCCCACGCGCGTCCATGCCGCCATAGATCACCGCCGAAGCCCCCGGCAAACGCAGCGCAACATCGACCGGCAGACCAAGAATGGCGCGCGCGTGCAACTCAAACTCTGAAAAACGCTGTGTCGCCAGCGTGACCAGACCAGTATCGTGCGGGCGCGGGCTAACTTCGGAAAACCAGACCTGATCCCCCTTGACGAACAACTCAACGCCAAAAATACCGCGCCCGCCCAGGCTATCAGTCACGGCCAGCGCGATTTCCTGCGAACGGCTGAGCGCAGCTGCACGCATGATTTGCGGCTGCCACGACTCGACATAATCACCACCCACCTGCCGGTGGCCAATCGGCTCGCAGAAATGCGTTTTAATCGTACTCTCAACCACACCATCAGCACCGACGGCACGCACCGTCAGCAAGGTAATTTCATAGTCAAAATCAATGAAGCCTTCGACAATAACCCGGCACTGGCTAACGCGCCCGCCCTGCATCGCATAATCCCAGGCCGTTGCCACATCGCCCGGGCCACGCAGCAGCGACTGCCCCTTGCCGGACGACGACATCGTCGGCTTGACCAGGCAGGGATAGCCAATCCCGCCACCCTGGCCATCCTCAATCGCAGCCTGCAAGGCCAGCAGTGAGTCGGCAAAGGCATAAGGTGAGGTCGGCAGGCCGAGTTCTTCGGCGGCCAGGCGACGGATGCCCTCACGGTTCATCGTCAGTTGCGCAGCACGCGCTGTAGGAATCACCTCGGCCAGCCCTTCGCGCTCGATCTCAAGCAGCATGCCGGTCGCAATCGCCTCAATCTCCGGCACCACCAGATGCGGGCGCTCGCGCTCAATGATCGCGCGCAACGCAGCGCCATCGGTCATCGTCACGACATGCGCCCGATGCGCCACCTGCATACCCGGCGCGTCGGCATAACGATCCACTGCAATCGTCTCGACACCGAGACGTTGCAAGGCGATAATCACCTCCTTACCGAGTTCGCCGGCGCCAAGCAGCATCACCCGCGTGGCGGACGGGCTTAAAGGTGTGCCGAGTTTTTCAACAGGATTTTGACGCGGGCCGATGACTATTTTGCTGACGCTGGACATCAAAAACTCCTGATTTTCCTTGAAGGACGGCGATTTTATCACGCACCCGAAGCGCACCCGAACACACCCGACGCCTCAAAAATACAGTTCCCTCTTTCTCAAGCCCCCCCGATGACCTCAGCCACGACCGCCCAAAACTGCCCGGAAACCCCCGCCAATCTCGCCAATCTGCCCTGCCAGAACTGCGACACCGGCCGCACGCTGGCCGCCAACGGCTACTGCTGTCGCGATTTCCGCGCCACGCTCGGCAGCTTTGCTACCGGTGTTACCGTCGTCACTGCACTGGCGGCCAATGGTGAACGCATCGGCGTCACCATCAGCTCCTTCAACTCCGTTTCGCTCGAACCCCCGCTGATTCTCTGGAGCCTGTCGAACAACTCGCCGAATATCGACGCCTTCCGCAAGGCAACACATTATTCCGTCAATGTGCTCGCCGCCGACCAGCAGGAAATCTCCAATCGATTTGCCGCACAAAGCGGCGACCGCTTTATCGACGTGCCGGTTCACGCAGGCAGCCACGGCGTACCACTGATCGATGACACCTGCGCCACCTTCGAATGCACCAACGAAATCCAGTACCCCGGCGGAGATCACCTGATTTTCGTCGGTCGCGTCGCGCATTTCAGCCAGGCAAGCGACAAATCCCCCCTGATTTTTCACAACGGCCGCTACCGAACGCTCCAGAATGATTGAACCGGCGCCCCGTAGCGCTTAGAATGTCGGCCTTAGGCACCTTTGCGGGCGTCGTATAATGGTAATACCCTAGCTTCCCAAGCTAGAGCCGTGGGTTCGATTCCCATCGCCCGCTCCAGTAATCTTCCCGCGCCTCCGAAGTTGCCATCTTCTGTAGAAAACCATCTCACAGATGGCTCCCTCT
>CAJBIL010000190.1 GCA_903953145.1 uncultured beta proteobacterium | reverse complement strand
TCCCACTGGAAGAACGCGAAGAAGCCGAGAATGATGATCACGTCGTGCAGGTTGGCGATGATCGCGGATACGGAAAAGCGCCATTCAAAGCGGAAGGCAAGGTAAATGACGATGCCGATCACGACCAGCAATAGCGCCAACGCACCGTGTTCGGCCCGCTCCTTGCCGACCTGCGGGCCGACGAATTCAACGCGACGCAGCGTGGCACCCGGGACTTCGGCGTTCAGCGCGGCCATGACGGATTCGCCGATTTTTGCACTGCTCTGATCCGGTTTGAGTGGCAGGCGGATCAGCACGTCCTGACTGGAACCAAAGTTCTGTACCGCGATGTCGGTATAGCCGGCTTTGCTCAAACCACCGCGAATTTTCTCCAGCTCAGCTGCCTGTGCGTAGGTGACCTCGATCAGCGTGCCACCGGTAAATTCGACCGAGAGATGCAGGCCACGGGTGAGTAAAAAGGCCACGGCGAGCAGGAAGGTGATTAACGAAATAACGTTGAACACCAGCGCATGGCGCATGAACGGGATGTCTTTTTGGATGCGGAAGAATTCCATGTTCGTGCGTCCTTATTTCGTCACGGCGGTAGTGGTTGCCGTCTTGTTGCCCGGCTTCCAGATCTGGCCGATGGCCAGCGATTCGAGCTTGCGGCGATTGCCGTAGATCAGGTTGACCAGCGCCCGCGAGACAACCACCGATGAAAACAGCGAGGTCAGAATGCCGAGGCAATGCACCACGGCAAAGCCGCGTACCGGGCCGGAACCGAAGATCAGCAGCGCGATGCCGGCAATCAGGGTGGTCACGTTAGAGTCGAGAATGGTGCCAAAGGCACGCTCATAACCGGCGTGGATCGCTGCTTGCGGCGTGAGCCCGTTGCGTAGCTCTTCACGGATACGCTCGTTGATCAGCACGTTGGCGTCAATCGCCATGCCCAGCGCCAGCGCGATGGCGGCAATGCCCGGCAGGGTCAATGTCGCCTGCAACATGGAGAGCAGCGCGAGCAAAAAGAGCAGGTTGGCCGCCAGTGCGGCAACCGACACGAGGCCGAACAGCATGTAATAGGCGATCATGAAGGTGGCAATCGCCGCGAAGCCCCACAGTGTCGAGTTGAAGCCCTTCTTGATGTTGTCTGCGCCCAGACTTGGCCCGATGGTGCGTTCTTCAATGATGTCCATTGGCGCCGCGAGAGAGCCGGCACGCAGCAGCAATGCCGTGTCGTTGGCTTCCATCGTGCTCATGCTGCCGGAAATCTGCACACGGCCGCCGCCGATTTCAGCGCGGATCACCGGCGCGGTCACGACTTCACCCTTGCCCTTTTCAATGAGCAGAATCGCCATCCGCTTGCCGACGTTCTCGCGGGTAATTTCTTTGAAAATACGGGCACCGGCAGAGTCGAGCGTGAGGTGCACCGCTGCTTCCTGCGTTTGCGTATCAAAGCCCGGCTGGGCGTCGGTCAGGCGGTCACCGGTCAACACGACCGGCTTTTTAACCAGTAATGGCCGGCCGCCACGTTCAACATAAAGCTCCGTGCCAAATGGCACCTGGCCTGACTGTGCGGCCTCTAATGCGCCGGGGGTATCGTCAACCATGCGGATTTCGAGGGTGGCGGTACGGCCGAGAATGTCTTTGGCTTTTGCTGTGTCCTGTACGCCGGGCAGCTGCACCACAATGCGATCAGCGCCCTGCTGCGCGATCACCGGCTCGGCAACACCGAGTTCGTTAATGCGGTTGTGCAGGGTCGTGATGTTCTGCTTGATTGCGAATTCCTGGATACGCTTCATCGCTTCCGGCTTCAGCGTCGCAATCAGTTTCAGGTCGCTGCCTTCGCCCTGATCGGCAAGTAGCAGGTCGGGTTGATTGTCTTCGAGTGCAATGCGTCCTTTGGTGCGGGTGTCGTTATCGCGGAAGCGGATAACAACGCGGTCACCTTCACGGCCGATACCTGCGTGACGAACGTTCTTGTCGCGCAGGAGGCTGCGCAAATCGGCGCCAATCGAGTCAAGGCGCTTGGTCAGCGCCCCCTTCATGTCGACCTGAAGCAGAAAATGTACCCCGCCACGCAGGTCCAAACCGAGGTACATCGGCAGCGCATTCAGATTGGTCAGCCATTGTGGCGAGCTGGAGAGCAGGTTGAGCGCAACAACGTATTGCGGATTATTGACGTCTGGATTGAACTGCTTTTCGAGCAG
>CAJBIL010000189.1 GCA_903953145.1 uncultured beta proteobacterium | reverse complement strand
GTTTCGATATCGGGATCGAGCGTCATGTTGGATTTATCGGCAACCAGGATGACAAAGTCACGCGCCTTGCCAATGGCCTCAACATGCAGGCGAAAACTTTCCTCGGCGGCCAGGCTATCACTGCGCGTTTCAAGCGCCTGCCAGGCCGATTTCAGCGCCGCCCAGTCTTCATGAGTGTTTAGTGCTGCACCGAAGGTAGCATCCGCTTTGTCGGCATCAGCAATCGCCGCTTTGACCTTGCCGCGCACCTCGGGCAGCTTGGCCCGGGCCGCTTCAATACCGGCAATCGCCTGTTGAGACAGGCCGCGATGCAGTTGCATCGATTGTGTCATGCGTCGCACCGGCTCGATCATCTCGACACCCAGCAGTTCGCGCTCGGAGAACGTGATTTGATCGTTGAGCTGTTTAACGTAGGTCACTAGCAGAAAGGCGATCGGCAACAGAAAAACAGCTGCGATCAGCAAAAGTTTCTGCGGCATGCGCAATTTGGCCAAAAGGCGAATTCCAAGACTGAGCATCTTTATTCTCCTAAACCGACGCAGCGTCGTCGATTAACTCCATGTCGCGACTGGTCATCAGTTGCGCAATGTCGGTCACGATCAGCATGCGCTGATCAATGGTGGCGAGGCCAATGATGTACTTGGTGTCAAAACTGGCCGAGAAATCAGGCGCTGAGCGAATCTGCGAGGGTGCCAGCGAGAGCACATCGGAGACGCTATCAACCACCATGCCGATAACGCGACTGGCCACATTGAGAATAATCACCACGGTAAATGGCGTGTATTCGGCATTGCCAAGGTTGAACTTGATCCGCATATCAACAATCGGCACGATGATGCCGCGCAGGTTGATCACGCCCTTGATGAAGGGCGGCGCGTTGGCAATCATCGTCGGCGGCTCGTAACCGCGAATCTCCTGCACCTTGAGGATATCGATTGCGTACTCTTCATCGCCCAGCGTAAAGGTCAGAAACTCGCTGGTGATCTGATCTTCTTCCTGTGCGGCGCCTGTCTTTTGATTCACGTTTGCCATCGTTGCCATCATCTACTCCGTTCGCAAGTTTTTTTCAGGCTGACGCCATCTGTGCTGATTTCGCCATCGCGGCGAGGGCTGAAATATCAAGAATCAAGGCCACATGACCATCGCCCATGATGGTCGCACCCGAGACGCCGGCTACCCGCCGGTAATTGTTTTCCAGGCTCTTGATGACGACCTGATGCTGACCAACCAGCGCATCAACAAATAGTGCGGCCTTGGTGCCATCGGCATCAAGAATGATCATGATGCCCTGTGTGAAGTTGGCTGCAGCCGGCACAATGCCAAAAATTTCGTGCAGGACAATCACCGGCAAATACTCGCCGCGCACCCGAATGACACGTGCCTGGTTGGAAAGCGTTTTCACGTTCTCCATCTCCGGCTGCACTGATTCGATAACGTAGGACAAAGGCAGGATGTAGGTCTGAGTGCCTACGGCAACCGACATACCGTCGAGAATCGCCAGCGTGAGCGGCAAACGCACGGTCATGCGCGTACCAACGCCAGTCATGCTCTCGATTTCAACGCGGCCTCCCATCGCCTGAATGTTCCGCCGCACCACGTCCATACCGACGCCGCGCCCGGAAACATCGGTCACCACTTCAGCAGTCGAGAAGCCAGCCTCAAAAATGAGCATCCAGACTTCACCATCGGTCATCTGATCGGACACCTGGAAGCCGCGTTCACGTGCCTTGGAGAGAATCTTCTGCCGGCTGAGGCCGCCGCCATCGTCACCCACTTCGATCACGATGTTGCCGCCCTGATGCGCAGCACGCAGCGTGATGGTGCCGGTCGGATTTTTGCCGGCTGCTTTACGAATATCGGGCAGCTCGATGCCGTGATCCAGGCTGTTACGAATCAAATGCGTCAGCGGATCAGCGATTTTCTCGATCAGCCCCTTGTCGAGCTCGGTGGTTTCACCAAACATCTTGAGCTCGACCTGCTTACCGAGCTTGGTCGATAGATCACGAACCACTCGCGGGAAACGCGAAAAAACGAAGGAAATCGGCAACATACGGATCGACATCACCGATTCCTGCAAGTCGCGGGTATTGCGTTCAAGCTGGCCCAAGCCTTGCAGCAAGCGCTCGGGCGCCGTGTTCTGCATCTGCTCGGCACACTGCATCAACATTGCCTGCGTAATCACCAGTTCGCCAACCAGATTGACCAGTTGATCAACCTTCTCAACGCCAACACGAATCGAAGATGTCTCCGGCGCAGCAGCCGCTGCAGGCGGACGATTGCGAGCAACGGCCGTTGCCGGCTCTGCAACAGACGGCGCGGGTGTTGAGTTCACAACAGGTTCCGGCAACGGTGCCACTGGTTTTGCAACAGCGACGGGCGGGAGTGCCGGGGCCGGGGCCGGCGCAGATGCAGCCACTTCGGCGGGGTGCTCAGGTAACGGGGTAAAGAAACCAAAACCATCCCCGTCTTCAGGCACTTCCATCAATGCAGCGGATGCGGCAGGCATGACCGGATCGGGTACCATCGAGAAGTCAAACAGCCCGAAGCTGTCATCCTCAAGAAGTGGATGATCATTGCCGGATGCACCCGCAGCACCAGTGCCGCTCAAACCAGGCGCATCTTCAAAGAATCCGAAGCTCTCATCGCGCGCAGCAGGGCTGCCCGCTGCATCAGCAAACAAACCGAAAGCACCGCCGGCATCATCCATCGCACCGGCCGAATTCGCGCTACCGGTTTCGACAACACGCCAGGCATCACGCTCGGCAATAAAATCCACAGACTCTTCGATATCGTCCAGCGGATTACCCGCTGCAACTTTTGTCGTCAAACGCAAATGCCAGAACCCGGATTCGGCCTGCCCCGGCGGTGGGCTGAGCAGAACCTCGAGACCGCCCATCGTCCGTAAATGGTCAAGCAAACCGGGGATAATCGTGGCATCGGCCGATGCGTGCGCCGTTGGTACGAATTCAATGTCGTAGCGACGCTCACCGGCTGCAACAGGCGCGGCCACAGGCAACGCTGCCTTGGCAGCGGGCACAGCAATTGGTGCGGCGGCAGCAGGTGCAGCCGCTTTTACAGGCGGTTTGGCATCGCCGTCGGCAAGCAATCGAAGCCTCGCACAAACATCAGCGACCACCTTCGGATCAGCCCCTTCGTTGCCGCGATGTCCAGCCAGCATGGTTTTCAGAACGTCGCCTGCATCCAGAAACGCATCAACCATCTCGGCACGCAAGGGAATTTCATTCTTGCGCAGGCGATCCAGCAAAGTTTCGAGGATATGGGTGACTTCGGTCAGGTCGGTAAAACCGAACGTGCCGCTGCTGCCCTTGATGGAGTGCGCCGCGCGGAAAATGGCGTTGAGTTGCTCGGAATCCGGCTGCTCAATATCCAGCTCAAGCAGCAGTGATTCCATCGCGGCCAGATGCTCCTCCGATTCCTCGAAGAAGACCTGGTAAAACTGGGTCATGTCGATCGACATTCTTGCCCTCTATGCGTTAAGCGGGGGAGAAAGCCGGGTCAGCCGATTACCTTGCGGACGACCTCGATCAGCTTTTGCGGGTCGAATGGCTTGACCAGCCAACCCGTTGCGCCTGCTGCGCGACCTTGCGACTTCATCGTTTCGGATGATTCGGTCGTCAGCATCAGAATTGGCACAGTCTTGTACTGTGGCAAGCCGCGCAAATTACGGATCAGCGTCAAGCCATCCATGCGCGGCATATTCTGGTCGGTCAGCACCAGATTAACGGTCTTGGCCTTGGCCTTGTCGAGGCCGTCCATCCCGTCAACTGCATCAATCACATCGTAGCCCGCGCTTTTAAGCGTGAACGAGACCATCTGACGAATCGACGCAGAGTCGTCAACGGCGAGAATGGTTTTTGCCATTTTTTAAGTCCTTAATAATTAGAACAGTTCAATTTCACCGTCGGTGAAACTTTCCTGCCGAACCGGGTTGTTACTCGTATTTACATGAATCTGATCAAGACGTGACCGAACCGCACCCAGATGACCCCGTAACTGCTCAGCTTGTTGCGGGGCAAAGCCCCGAGCGGCAGAATTTTCAACCAGCATCGAGGCGCTTTCGATATCACGGGTAATGTCGTGCAACTCATCAAGACGTTTGGCAACGTGGCTGATCAACTGCGTCACCATATCCTGAAATTGTAATGAGGTGACAGCCTGACCAACACTCCGCTCCATCGCCTCCGCAATGTGCTGCAACTCGGCAACAGTCTCGTTGGTCGCCGAGTTGAGATCCTCGATGTGCTTCATTGCGCTGTCAACGTTCTGCTTCGAAGTCAGCGCAAAGGTCATATCCTGCGCAGCCATCTTGTTGATCGCTTTTTCGGTATCGCCAATTGATTTCTGCATGGTGGCGACACGACCACGAATCTGCTGGCTGAAATGCGCGGTGCGCCCTGAAAGATCACGCACTTCGTCGGCCACCACGGCGAAGCCGCGTCCGGCTTCACCCGCCCGTGCCGCTTCGATTGCGGCATTGAGCGCAAGCAGATTGGTTTGCTTCGAAATACCCTCGATCTCGCCGAGCATGCCTAGAATGTCACGCACCTGACCGGAAAGCCGGTCATTCATCTCAACAAGCTCCATGGCAGTTTTGGAGTTTTCAACAACGCTATCGACAAATATGCCCAGGGTTTCTGAAGTTTGCCTGGCAAAACTTCCAAAGTCCTTGCCATCGCCCTGCCCGTTATCGCTGTGACTGATCACCTGCAAGCCAAGCTCCTGCTGACGTCTGGACTGATCGCTCATGCTGTGGAAACTGCGCACCAGCTTGTCGATCGCTTCAGCAAATAGTTGCTGTGCGCGCTGCAGCTCGCCGCGCGTGTGATCAAACTGGCCACCAAACTCCTGACTACAACGCAGCAGGGTCGCGCCGGTTTCAGAAAGCAGCTCACCATCCGAGGACTGAGCCGGCTTATCGCTCACTGACGACACCGAAGGCCCGGCCATCCCGGCCAACAGAATCCAGCCCGCTGCCATCAAGGCGAACCCGCCAATGAAGATGCCGGTTTGCAACGCAGGCTCGACCAAGGCAAGCACAACGCCGACCACGATGGACCAAAGCGCGCCAGTGACGCGAAGCTTGTTTATCCCGGACATCAATTATTTCTCCCCAAACCTACCAAACCTACTTGCTTTAGGCGCTTACAGCATCCGCCAAGGAAATACATCAGCGCTTGATTAGCCCTTGGTGCCTTCTGCTTTGCCTGCCGGCGTCAGCGCCTCTGCATCGGGCGATTCGTTGCCGACGGTGACAGAGGCATTGCCATCCTCCTGCAACAGCGCCTCTTCCGAACGCTTGTTGAGAACGATAATACTGATGCGACGATTGATCGAATTGGTCGGATCGTTTTTATCGAATAACACAGTGGATGCCAAGCCTACCACGCGCAAGACTTTGTTTTCATCCATCCCGCCATTGATCAATTCTCGCCGCGACGCGTTGGCTCGGTTGGCCGACAGTTCCCAGTTTGAAAAACCACTGCCTCCAGCACCAAACGGCACGGCATCGGTATGCCCTGTGAGACTGACTTTATTGGGTACCGCGTTAAAAGTCTTACCAATCTCGCGCAAGATAATCTTGGTATATGGCTTTAGATCCGCGCTACTGGAATCGAACATCGGACGGTTTTGTTCGTCAACGATCTGAATCCGCAAACCTTCGCTGGTAACGTCGATTAGCAACTGATTTTTGAACTGCTTGAGCGCTGGATTACTTTCGATCAGTTTTTCAATATTCTGCTTCAGCTCGCCAAGCATCGCCTTTTCACGCGCTTCAAACTCTTTACGCAAACGCTCTGAATTGGTTTCCTTGAGGTTAAGTGTTTTCTGTTTTGAATCAAGGTCACCATCCTTGACCTGCCCGGAGCTTCGCGTCAGATCCTTGCCGCCGCCTTTGATGATGCTTGAGCTATCGCCAGTCCCCGAGCCGCCCTGCGAGGCGATCTTCAACGGATTGAGAAAGTAATCGGCAATACCTTTGAGGTCGCCTTTCGCGGTCGAGCCCAGCAGCCACATAAGCAGAAAGAAAGCCATCATGGCCGTCACGAAGTCGGCATATGCAATCTTCCACGCACCGCCGTGGTGACCGCCTGCGACTTTCTTGATACGCTTGATGACGATTGGGCGTACGTCGTCACTCATCGGGCATCCCTGACCGTTACGAATCGATCAATCATTGCTTACTTGCCCTTGCGCGCCTTGAGATCTTCCTCAAGCTCGCTGAACGTCGGGCGAACCCCCGAATTGAGCACTTTCCGGCCAAACTCTACCGCCACCTGTGGCGCGTAGCCAGACATCGATGAAAGCAACACAACCTTGATCACCTGGTAAATCTTGGAGCCCTCTTCAGCTTTTTGCTCAAGCAGGCTGGCAACAGGAGCAACGAAACCGTAGGAAATAAGAATACCGAGGAAAGTACCAACCAGTGCGCCACCAATCATCTTGCCGAGCACCGCAGGCGGCTCGCCCACCGAACCCATCACGTTGACCACACCCATCACCGCAACAACGATACCGAAAGCCGGTACCGCATCGCCCACCTTGGCCATCACATGGCCCGGTACCATGACTTCATGATGATGTGTTTCAATTTCGATATCCATCAAGTTTTCGATTTCAAGTGCGTTGAGGTTGCCGCCCACCATCATGCGCAGATAATCGGTGATGAATTCCATGACGTGATGGTCGTTGGCCAGTGCCGGGTATTTGCTGAAAACCGGGCTGGCTTCTGGATTCTCGACGTCGGATTCAATCGACATCAGACCTTCCTTACGAACCTTGGCGAGAATCTCGAAAAGCATCGCCAGCAAATCGACGTAAAGCACCTTGGTAAATTTCGAGCCCTTGAAAATCCCGGGCAACGCCCCGACCGTGGATTTAATGACCTTGATGTCGTTACCGGCGACAAAACCACCAATCGTCAAACCGACAATGGCGATGTATTCGAGAGGCACCCACAAAGCCGCCAGACTTCCGTGCACTGAATAGGTACCCAGCGCCGAAGCCAGAATGATGACGTAACCAACGATCAGAAACATTGAACCCCCTTGTCTTGCCATACGCCCGCAGGCGCCAGCTACTGAGACTCGATATTACGCAGTGTTGAGACTCACAATTTTTGTCTATTGTAGCCAGATGCGCGTTGCCGGCGCGATTTAAGGCGCAAAAAAACCTCGGTAAGGTCAAACTCGGGCGGGC
>CAJBIL010000188.1 GCA_903953145.1 uncultured beta proteobacterium | reverse complement strand
CTGATCGCATCGAACGTGCCGCGACACCCTGCGTCGGGGTGTCGCGGTTTTTCATTTTCGGCGTTACGCCAGAATCACGTCAGGACTCTCTATGCACGCCAGATTCGAAGCCATTGGGTTTGAGGAGCATCCGCTACGCCAGCGGCTGAACAATGAGTTCCACGCCCGCCCGCCGATCCCGCTGACCGGGCCGGTGCTGGTGTCGCACCTGGCGTTCAAACACCAAGGCGCCGCCTCGCCGGGTGAGAAGGAGCATCTCTCGCAGCTTTGCCAGGCCAGCGTCTGCAAGTTTATCGAAAGCTCGGACACGCACCTGATGCTCGATGCCGGCAGCTTCCGCATGCGCTGGGAATTGCACACCGAGTTTTCCAGCTACACGTTTTTCCGCCCGCTAACGGCTGGTGAACCGCTCAACCCGGACGCAACTGCCTTTGATGCCGTATTGCCCGAGTGGCTGGCGGCGATCCCCGGTAATCTGATTGTCGCCACGCACGTCGAGCTGCGCCCGGCCAGCGAGATGACGCCCGAATCGGTGACCGCCGGGCTCTCGCCAACCGGCCGCCAGATGGTCGCCGCGCAGGTGGCGGACGGGTCGGCCTGGGTATTCACCGATTTCATGTTCGACAACGGGTTTTCGCGCTTTCTCGTACTCGACGTTAATCTGACGCAGCGTCAGGCCGGCCGCACGGTGCAGCGTCTGGTTGAAATCGAGACTTACCGGATGATGTCGCTGCTTGGCCTGCCGGTCGCCAAAGAAGTCGGACGCTGGCTGTCGGGCGCTGAACAGCAGCTGGCCGACATGATGGTGCACATCGGCCATGCCCGTACGCCGGAAGACGAACGCGCCGTGCTCGCCAGCCTGTCGACGCTGGCGGCTGAAGTCGAGCATTCAGTGGCGCGCACCACCTTCCGCTTCGGTGCCGCACGCGCCTACAGCGGTCTGGTGATGCAGCGTATCGAGGAATTGCGCGAGACACGTATTTCGGGCTTCCCGACACTCAACGAATTCATGCTGCGCCGCCTGCTGCCGGCAATGAACACCTGTAGCGCAATGGCCCGCCGGCAGGACGACCTCTCCGGCCGCGTTGCACGCAACAGCCAGTTGCTGCGTACCCGCGTGGACATCGAACTCGAACGCCAGAATCAGGAATTGCTCGGGCAGATGAACAACCGCGCCCGCTTGCAGTTGCGCCTGCAAGAAACGGTCGAAGGCCTGTCCGTGGTTGCGATCACCTATTACGGCTCGCAACTCGTGCAGTATCTCGCCAAGGGCGGCAAATACCTGATTCCCGGTCTGTCGCCGGAAATCGCCACGGCGGTTTCGATCCCGCTGATCGCCATCCTCTCGCTACTCGGCATCAAGCGCATGCACAAAGCGCTGGCCGCCGAAGAACACGCTCAAACCACCGTTTAAGGATTTCCTCCATGACCGCATCCGTTTTCGAATCATCGATCAAAAGCCTGCAACTGCTGGGGCGTGGCAAAGTGCGTGATCTTTACGCGATTGACGCCAACCACTTGCTGATCGTCACCAGCGACCGCCTGTCGGCCTTTGACGTCATCCTGCCCGACCCGATCCCGGGCAAAGGCAAGGTGCTGACCCAACTCGCCAATTTCTGGTTCGACAAGCTGGCCCACATTCTGCCCAACCAGTTGACCGGCATCGACCCGG
Organism: uncultured beta proteobacterium; assembly: GCA_903953145.1. Taxonomy (GTDB): domain Bacteria; phylum Pseudomonadota; class Gammaproteobacteria; order Burkholderiales; family Rhodocyclaceae; genus CAJBIL01. The sequence continues at coordinate 8,706 of CAJBIL010000188.1, read as the reverse complement.
AAACCGTGGTCACCGCCGATGAGCGCGATCAGGTACGCGGCCGTGCGCTGGTCGTCAAACGCCTGAAGCCGCTACCGATCGAAGCTGTCGTGCGCGGCTACCTGATTGGCTCGGGCTGGAAGGATTACCAGGAAACCGGTGCTGTCTGCGGCATCCCATTGCCAGCCGGCCTGCAAATGGCGAGCAAACTGGCCATGCCGATCTTCACCCCGGCAACCAAGGCCGAAATTGGCGATCACGACGAGAACATTTCCTTCGAGCAGGCGCAGATTAACTGTGCAGCGGTGCTCGCAGAAGCCTTGCAAGGCACTGGCAAGAACGGTGCCGAAATTGCCACGCAAGCACGCGATGCCGCCATCGCCCTGTACAGCGCTGCGGCCGACTACGCCGCCACGCGCGGCATCATCATCGCCGACACCAAGTTTGAATTCGGCATTGACGCTGCCGGCACCCTGCACCTGATCGATGAAGCGCTGACCCCGGACTCCTCACGCTTCTGGCCGGCCGATGCCTATCGCGTCGGCGTCAACCCGCCGTCCTACGACAAGCAATATGTGCGCGACTATCTCGAAACACTGGACTGGGGCAAAACCGCGCCTGGCCCGCAACTCCCCCCCGAAGTGATCGAACGCACGCGTGCCAAATATGTCGAAGCCTGCGAACTACTGACCGGGGAAAATTTTCGGGATTAAAAAGCGAGCTGCCCTGCAAGCCGCATGGATTGGTCATCTACCTGCCGCTATGCCTGAAGACTGGCGTATTCATTGGCGCTCCAGCCACCGGGCCTGCTAGATGACCATTTGATGCGCTGTGCAGGCCAGTAACCGGATCGCCGCCTAAAATCATCTACCGCCATCCACCCCCAATCAGACAGCGTCGAGAGAACCTTCCCATGCCCCCGACGTCTGAGTGGTTATCACCCCTAAATTAACGAGAAGCCATGAGCGACGCACCCGTACCACCGAATGGCCAACTCAACCTGCCGGCAGTACGCCGCGTCACCTTCGGCCGGCCGCTGGCCTGGCTGTATGCCGGCTGGCAGGACATGCGCGCCAATCCGATTGCCAGCATTGCCTACGGCCTGCTGTTTGCAATCGCCGGCGACCTCATCCTGCTTTTTTCCTGGCGCAACCCGCATCTTTTCTCAGCCGCTGTCTCGGGTTTCTTTTTGATCGCCCCGCTGCTCGCTGCCGGGCTCTACGAAATCAGCCGGCGACAGGCGCTGGGCGAGCACAGCACATTTATTGACTCGCTGGCCGGCTGGCGCCGCAACTGGCAATCCATGGCCATGCTCGGCTTGTTCCTGGCGCTGATAGCGATTGTCTGGGAACGCACATCGGCCATCATGTTTGCCTTCTACGTTCCCGGCAAACTGCCTGATTTATGGGTGTTCGTCTCCGAAATCGTCTTCAATGCCGAATATCGCGGCGTCACGTTTTCCTGGTTCTTTGTTGGCGGCAGCGTCGCCATGCTCGTCTTTGCCATCAGCGCAGTTTCAGCACCGATGCTGATCAATCGCGACGTCTACTTCATTAGTGCAATCCTGACCAGCCTGCGCGCCGTGGCGCGAAACTTTGACGTGATGATGCTGTGGGCCGCGCTGGTCGTCACCCTCACGCTCACCGGCTTCGCCACACTACTCTTCGGGCTGGTCATCCTGATGCCACTGATCGGCCACGCCTCCTGGCACGCCTGCCGTGAGCTGGTTGAAGCATGACTGCGCCACTCACCCCACGCCCCCACTCCACGCCAGAACAAAAAACCATGACCCAAAATGCACTCCTCGATTTCTCCGGCCTGCCCCGCTTCGACGCCATCCTGCCCGGCGACGTACAACCGGCGATCAGCCAGTTGCTTGAAGACAGCCGTTCTGTCGTTGAAGCACTGACATCAGAGAACATCCCCGCAACCTGGGACGACTTTGCCGCACCGCTCACCGACAACATCGAGCAACTGTCCCGCGCCTGGGGCGTGGTCGGCCATGTGCATTCGGTTAACGACGTTCCCGAATGGCGCGAGGCTTACAACGGCATGTTGCCGGAAGTCAGCCGCTTTTATGCCGAACTCGGGCAGAACCTGAAGCTCTTCGCCAAATATCAGGCCATCCGCGAAGGTCAGGAATACGCAACGCTGAGCCCCGCCCGGCGCAAGATCATCGACAACGAGATTCGCGATTTCCGCCTCTCCGGCGCGGCACTGCCGGAAGACAAAAAACCCCGCTTCCAGGCGATTTCAGAAGAACTGGCCAGCCTCTCCGCCAAGTTCTCTGAAAACCTGCTTGATGCAACCAATGCCTTTGCCGAATTCATCATCGACCCGGCCGAACTCGCCGGCCTGCCCGAAGACGTGCAGCAAGCTGCGCGCGAAGCCGCTGATAAAGACGGCAAGGCGGGCTGGAAATTTACCCTGCACATGCCGTCCTACCTGCCAGTCATGCAGTACGCCGCGAACCGTCGCCTGCGCGCCGCGATGTACCGTGCCTATGCCACGCGCGCATCCGAGTTCGGCCCGGCCGGGCTCGACAATACGCCGCTGATCCGCAGCATCCTTGAACTACGCCGCGAAGAAGCGCAACTGCTCGGTTACAACAACTTCGCCGAAGTGTCACTCGTCCCAAAAATGGCCGAATCCGTGCCACAAGTGCTTGGTTTTCTGCGTGATCTGGCGGTTAAAGCCAAGCCCTTCGCAGAAAAAGACATCACCGAACTGCGTGCCTTTGCCCGCCAGGAAATCGGCCTCGAAACCCTTGAGCCGTGGGATGTCGGCTATGTCTCCGAAAAGCTGCTGCAAGCGCGCTACGCCTTCTCCGAACAGGAGGTCAAACAGTATTTCACCGAGTCCAAGGTGCTGGCCGGCCTCTTTCATGTCGTCGAAACGCTGTTCGGCGTTCGCCTGAAGCCGGACACAGCGCCGGTCTGGCATGAAGACGTCCGTTTTTTCCGCATCGAAACTGCATCGGGCGAACTGATCGGCCAGTTCTACCTCGACCTCTATGCCCGCGAAACCAAGCGTGGCGGCGCCTGGATGGATAGCGCCATCACCCGCCGGCGCACCGGCAACGGCATTCAAAAACCCGTCGCCTATCTCAACTGCAACTTCTCGCGCCCGGTTGGCAACAAACCCGCAACCTTCACGCATGACGAAGTAACCACCCTCTTCCACGAAACCGGCCACGGCCTGCACCATCTGCTCACACGCGTTGACGAGTTGGGCGTGTCGGGCATTAACGGCGTCGAGTGGGATGCCGTTGAACTCCCCTCGCAGTTCATGGAAAACTACTGCTGGGAGTGGAACGTGCTGCAAGAGATGACCGGCCATGTCGACACGGGTGCGCCCCTGCCGCGCGCCCTGTTCGACAAGATGCTGGCCGCAAAAAACTTCCAGAGCGGCATGCAAAACGTCCGCCAGCTCGAGTTTTCATTATTTGATTTACGGCTGCACGCCGACTTCGACCCGGCCGGCGAAAACGCTGGAAAGCCCGGCATGCTTGACCTGCTGGCCGAGGTTCGGCGCGAAGTCGCGGTCATCAAACTGCCCGAATGGCATCGTTTCCCCAACAGCTTCTCCCATATTTTTGCCGGCGGGTACGGCGCAGGTTATTTCAGCTACAAGTGGGCCGAGGTGCTCTCAGCCGATTGCTACGCCGCCTTTGAGGAAGCCGGCAACCCGTTTGATCCTGCCACCGGCAAACGCTTCCTCGACGAAATCATCGCCGCCGGCGGCGCCCGCCCGGCGATCGAGAACTTCCGCGCCTTCCGTGGCCGTGAACCGCAAGTGGATGCCCTGTTGCGCCATAGTGGTATGATCACTGCGTAAGAAACGCGAGGACCTGTCATGCTGTTTTTGCTAAAGCACCGCCACCTGCTAATCAATGCCGCACTGCTCACCAGCATGCTGGCGAACGTGCAGGCAATTGCCCAGACGACGTATCAATGGGTTGACCCGAAGACCGGCACCACCGTCATTTCCGACCAGGCGCCACCGCCCGGCGTTAAACAAGTCACCCGGCGTGGCAGCGAAGAAAGCACCCTGCCGCAAGTACCTTATGCCATCCGTCAGGCCAGCGAAAAATTCCCGATCATCCTGTACACCAGCACCAACTGCATCGAGGTCTGCAACCAGGCACGCGCCCTGCTCAACGGACGCGGCGCGCCATTCACGGAAAAAATGCTGAAAACCCAGGAAGATAACGACGAACTTAGCAAACAGATGAACGGTGAAACCCCCATCCCCAGCCTGTTCGTCGGCAGCCAGCGCTTCAAGGGCTTTGAAGCTGGCTCGTGGAATAACCTGCTAGACCTCGCCGGCTATCCAAAAACAGCCCCTTACGGCAGCAAGCCTTCCGGCATTTTTACTAAATGAAGCTCGCTGCCTGGAACGTAAATTCGCTGAAAGTCCGCCTGCCACAACTGCTTGAATGGCTTGAAACACAGCAGCCAGACGTCGTCTGCCTGCAAGAAACAAAACTCGAGGATCACAATTTCCCGCATGCGGAAATCGAGGCGGCAGGCTACCAGGTCGCGTTTTCGGGGCAAAAAACCTACAACGGCGTCGCCTTGCTGGCGCGTGAAACGCCGCAAGATATTGTTTGCGGCAACCCGCACTTCCCAGACCCGCAAAAACGCCTGATCGCTGCCACCGTCAATGGCATACGCGTTATCTGCGCTTATATTCCAAACGGCCAGGCGCTTGACAGTGACAAATACGTCTACAAACTGGCCTGGCTCGATGCACTGCAAATATGGCTTGGTGAGGAATTGGCGGCAAATCCGCAACTGGCACTGGCCGGCGATTTCAACATCGCCCCGGAAGACCGCGATGTGCACAACCCGGCGGCCTGGGCCGGGCAGATTCTTTGCTCGGCACCTGAACGCAACGCCTTCCAGCACATGCTCGACCTCGGCCTGAAAGACAGTTTCCGCCTCTTCGAGCAGCCTGAAAAAAGCTTCTCATGGTGGGATTACCGGATGCTCGGTTTCCAGAAAAACCAAGGCTTGCGCATCGACCACATTTTGCTCTCAAGGCCACTGGCCACGCGCTGTACAGCAGCCGGCATCGACCGTGAGATGCGCAAGCGCGAGCGCCCGTCAGACCATGCCCCGGTTTTTGCAACGATTACCGCCTAATGGATGCCCCGGAAGCCTCACCGGTTAGCGTCCTAGCGCTTTACCCGGCGCTACGCTCGCTCGCATACCCTGATCTCGAAAATGCCTGCCGGCCGGCAGCCTTGCTCAACATCCCGGCCGGCGCCGAAATCTTCACCGAGCGCCAGGCCTGCCAGGGCTTCCCGCTCTTGCTGGCGGGTACGATCAAGGTCGTCAAGACAACGCCCAGCGGGCGTGAAATGCTGCTTTACCGCGTCGAACCCGGCGGTTCGTGCATCATCACCTCAAGCTGCCTGCTCGGGCATACACCGTACTCGGCACGCGGCATCGCGGAAACACCCTTGTCTTTGCTCGTGCTGCCCGCCGCACTTTTTGCAAAGCTGATCGCCGAGAATGCCCACTTCCGCGACTTCGTCTTCCACCTTTTCTCGGACCGGATTGCCGAGTTGATGCAACTCGTTGAAGAAGTCGCCTTCCACCGTCTCGACCAGCGCCTGGCCAAACTGCTGCTCGGCAAGGATGCCCCGATTCATGCCACGCATCAGGCACTGGCTGAAGAACTGGGCAGCGTCCGTGAGATTGTCAGCCGCCTGCTCAAGGGCTTTGCGGCACAGGGACTGGTTACGCTGGGCCGGGAACAGATCACGCTGCTCGACCGCGACGGACTCCGGCAAATCGCCGAACTGCCACGCTAAGCATCACCACCCATATCACGCGCCCTGAATTGAACCGCTGTATTCAACCCTTCAGCAAGCGTCCTTCAGCCAGGGCCAGCGCCGCCGGCACGCCGAGCAGGACAACCACATCGCCGGCTTCAAAGCGCGTTTCAGCCGAGGGTTCAAGCGCCCGGATATTTCGCCGGCGAACTACGGTAACTTCGACGCCGCGCCCACCAATCGTCAGGTCGCCCAGCGTGCGACCAATCGCATAGGCACCGTTGACCAAGGGGACGGAATGCAGACGCGGCTCCTCATTGTCATGAGCATCGTCTTCACGATCACTCTCGCCGTGGAAAAAACCGCGCAAGGTTCGATAGCGCGCCATCCGCATCTGACGCACACGTTTAAGCACGCGGTTGATCGGTACGCCAACGTGAATCAGTGCGTGCGAGGCAAGCATCATGCTGGCCTCCAGTGTTTCGGGGACAACTTCAGCAGCGCCGGCGCGGTGTAATTGCTCAAAATCTTTCTCGTCGAGCGTGCGGACGACGACCGGCAAGCCCGGCTTGAGCTCACGCAGATGATGCAGCACCCGCTCGGCAGCGCGCGTATCAGCAAAGGTGATGATCACCACGCTGGCCCGGCTGACCCCCGCTGCAACCAGCGTTTCACGCCGGGTCGCATCACCATAGACGACGTTTTCACCCGCCGCCGCCGCTTCACGCACGCGCTCGGGGTCAAGATCCAGCGCAATGTAAGAAACATCCTCCTGCGCCATGAAACGCGCCAGATACTGGCCGCTACGCCCGAAACCGCAAATCACCGCATGCTTTTCAGTGCTCATCGTCTGCGCGGCAATCATCGTCAGCTGCATCGAACGCATCAACCATTCGCTGGCCGCAAAACGCAACACCAGGCGGTCGCTGTAATGAACAATGATCGGCGCCAGTAACATCGATAGCACCAGCGCCGCAAGCACCGACTGCAAGGCAAGTGACGGCACCAGATGCAGGCGCTTGATCTCGGACAGCAGGACAAAGCCAAACTCGCCACCGGCACACAGCCACAAACCCGTCCGCAAGGCAACGCCCGGCGTTGAGCCAAATAAACGCGACAAGCCGGTAATCAGCGCCAGTTTTACCGTCAGCACAAGCGCCAGCACAATCAGCACCAGCGGCAGATTTTGCAGAACCAGCGGGACATCAAGCAGCATCCCGATCGTCACGAAAAAAAGCCCCATCAGCACATCGCGAAACGGCTTGATATCCTCTTCCACCTGATGCCGGTATTCGGTTTCGGAAATCAGCATGCCGGCGACAAAGGCGCCAAGCGCCAACGACAAACCCGCCGCTTCGGTCAGCCAGGCAAGGCCCAGCGTGATGAGCAACACATTAAGCATGAACAACTCGGCAGATTTGCCGCGCGCCACGATAAAAAACCACCGGCTCATCAAACGCTGACCAAAAAACAGCACCAGCGAAAGCACCACAACCGCCTTGATGAACGCCACACCCATCATCACCGCCATCTGCTCCGGCGAACGCGAAAACGAGGGGATCAGAATGAGTAGCGGCACCACCGCCAGATCCTGAAAAAGCAGAACCCCCATCACCTCGCGCCCGTGCTTGGCGTCAAGCTCCAGACGCTCGGTCAGAAGCTTGGTCAGAACAGCCGTTGATGACATGGCCAGCGCCCCGCCGAGCGCCACACCGGCTTGCCAGGAAAGACCGAAAATACTGACGATGGCCGTCACTGCCGCCAGCGTCGCCAGCACCTGCAAGCCACCCAGCCCGAAAACAATGCGCTTCATCGCGTAAAGTTTGGGTAACGAAAACTCAAGGCCAATGGAAAACATCAGAAAGACGACACCGAATTCCGCCAGATGCTGGACGCCGGCAAAGCCTTCAACCAGATCCAGTGCGTGCGGCCCGATTAACGTGCCAACCAGCAGATAGCCAAGCACCGGCGGCAGGTTGAGGCGGCGAAAAATAATCACCGTGACCACCGAAGCGCCCAGCAACATCAGGATAATCGGCAGGGTTTCCATTGTTCAGCGGCTATCCGTATCAAAGCACAAACGAACACAAGGCGCAGAGGGCGCAAAATCAGGGCGTCGGGGGGTTCTGTTATACTTGCCCCAATCATAACCGCTACATCGTCATGAGCCAAATCCAGCCGAGCACTCAGCCCCCTTCTCAGCACCCCATTATGCCCACATCGAAAGCACTTGATCTGGCACGCCAGGTGTTGCGCATTGAGGCCGATGCCGTGCTTGCGCTGGCCGCGCGCATCGACGGCGATTTCTTGCAGGCGCTGTCCCTGATTCTCAATTGCCACGGCCGCGTCATCGTCAGTGGTATTGGCAAATCCGGACATATCGGACGGAAAATTGCCTCGACACTGGCTAGCACCGGCACACCCGCCTATTTCGTACACCCGGCGGAAGCCAGCCACGGTGACCTCGGCATGATCACGCGCGACGACGTGCTGATCGCACTTTCCAATTCCGGCGAAAGTAGCGAACTACTGACCATCGTTCCCTTCGTCAAGCGCCAGGGTGCCAAACTGATCGCAATGACCGGCAACCCGCAGTCCTCACTCGCCAAAGCGGCCGACGCCCACCTCGATGCCGGCGTCGCACAGGAAGCCTGCCCGCTCAATCTGGCCCCCACCGCGAGCACCACCGCAGCACTGGCGCTGGGTGACGCACTCGCGGTGGCACTACTCGACGCACGCGGTTTCGGCGTCGAGGACTTTGCCCGATCACACCCCGGGGGTACGCTCGGTCGTCGCCTGCTGACGCGGGTGCGCGATGTGATGCGCGATGGCGCAAGCGTGCCCTTCAGCAGCCCGGAAGCCAGCGTCGCCGAAGCCATCCTCGAAATTTCGCGGGGCGGCATCGGGATGACCGTCGTTGTTGATGCGGAACGCCGGATACTCGG
>CAJBIL010000187.1 GCA_903953145.1 uncultured beta proteobacterium | reverse complement strand
GGATGATGTCGTGTGTGCGCGCGTTGGTGTTGGTCACCCAGCACGGCAACTGGCGCGGATGCTGCGCCGCGTTGCCGAGGTAGGAGAAAACGGGCAGCGGGTCATCGGAATGCTGCTGCTCCATCACCGAGAAATCAATGGTTTTGCCATCGAGTCGCGGCGGCGTACCGGTTTTAAGACGCCCCACCGGCAAAGCCAGCTCGCGCAACCGCGCGGCCAGCGACACCGACGGCGGATCACCCATACGACCCCCGGTGTAATTCTGCATGCCGACGTGGATCAGCCCGTTGAGGAAGGTGCCTGCCGTCAGCACCACGGCACGCGCCGAAAAACGCACGCCCAGCTGTGTCACCGCGCCCACCACGCGGTCGCCCTCAACCATCAAGTCGTCGCAAGCCTGCGCAAACAGCGTCAGATTCGGCTGGTTCTCCAGCCGTGAGCGGATCGCCTGCTTGTACAGCACGCGGTCGGCCTGCGCCCGCGTGGCGCGCACCGCCGGGCCTTTGCTTGAATTAAGAATGCGAAACTGGATACCCGCCTCGTCAGTCGCCGCGGCCATCGCCCCGCCCAAGGCATCGACTTCCTTGACCAGATGCCCCTTGCCAATCCCGCCAATCGACGGATTACAACTCATCGCACCCAGCGTTTCGATGTTGTGCGTCAGCAGCAGCGTTTTCACGCCCATGCGCGCGCTGGCGAGCGCCGCCTCGGTGCCGGCGTGGCCGCCACCGACAACAATAACGTCGAACCGATCGGGATACTGCATGGGGCGTCTACGGTTTCTGGAAAAGCGGAAGGGAGGCGGATTTTACGCCAGCTGGCTGAAAAATAACAGGTTTTTGACCGAGCCAAAGCGCTGCTCGACAAATCGGCCACACGCTTTTTCAGTGGCGAACCTGACACAGCTCGCCTCGTTCTCCGCGGCCTCGTGAATACAACCGTCGGCTTCGAAAATCTTGCTCAACTGACTCACAAGCCTAGCAAGAGCCTGCATCGCAGGCTGTCCAAAAAAGGCAACCCAAGCATGGACAACCTGGCCACCATTTTTGGTGCAATCAGGCACTGGCTCAAGGTGGCGTTTGTTGTTCGAGTCGTTGAAGCTGCGTAAGCGGTAGGCTCTCCTGAACGGCGCCAATACTTGCGGCATGATCTCAAAAGCTCAAAAAGGCAACTAGCCCACAGGCCAATAAACACGGACATCTCCAGCAGTCGTAGTAGCTAGATTCAACATCCATGCACCCTCCAGGGCAGCGTCGGTCGAGACACCTAAATCAGTATCCATGTTCAACGCGTGCAGAGGGGTTGCTGCAATGCACCACTGAGTACGGGCTCATTTGTTCCGTCTGAGTACGCCCCCTCAGCTAAATAATAGCTAAAATAAACCTAGGATCGATAGGGTCAGACTCGATTGATCTGCCAAACAGACTGATTTCTGGTCGGCTGTGTTTATGAATCAATTTGCTCTGACCCTATTGATCTGTCTAGGCGGTGAGTTTATGCCCCAGAGGCTCGCTGGGCGCCTAATCGAAATAGTCGACTGCCCTGCAACCCGCATGGATAGGCATTCTACACAAATAAATTGATGCAGAACGCCTATCCATGCGCCCTCCAGGGCAGCGACGGTTGACAAAGTACGCCGGAGGAAGCGCGCGCAGCGCTCAGAAATGATTTACCCAGCGCGTATTTAGCCGATTTCGACAATCGCCTGACCCGATGATAGAAGGGTAAGCGCTTCTGGGAAAGCGTGGTCAAAGGCGACTTGCAGTTGCTTGTTGGAGATGTTGCCGCAGGTCACCCAAAGTAGTTGAGGCGGGGGCCCGTAACGGGCGACAAGCTCGACGAAGTCGCTGTCCTTGCTGACCACGGCAGCGCCTTCCCGCTGAGCCGCGAGGAAATCTCGATATCTTGGGCATCGCGCAAGCCAATGTCGCGGAGGGAACGGGCATCAACGTTAAACCGTGTGGAAAGCCAACCGCCAGTGCGGGCGGCAGCTGGGCATCGACCCAGAACTTCATGCGGCGATGCGGACGATGTCGCTACGCCGGGCGGCAAATTGCAGGCTGGCGAGAATATCGTCCCGTTCCAGATCCGGAAAGTCTGCCAGAATTTCCTCGAAGCTGACGCCATCGCCGAGAAGCTCAAGGAGGTCGCTGACGCGAATACGCATACCCCGGATGCAAGGCCGGCCGCCACACTTACCCGGCTCAATGGTGATGCGGCTCAACAGGCTGGCGTTCATGGTGTATTCCTCGCAAAACAACGTTTCAACGTTCGTTTTAAATGAATTTATCCAGCTTGATACAGAATCAACAACGGTAGCGTGAATTGCTTTCCACGTTACCTACACCCAATTTTCCAGCAACAGCCCTGGCACCCGCTCGAATTCGCGCAGATTATTGGTCACCAGGGTCAAGCCATTACTGCGCGCATGCGCGGCGATGTGGAGATCGTTGAGGCCAATCGGTTGGCCTCGTTTTTCAAGTTCGGCCCGGATATTTCCATAGTGCCAAGCGGCTTTGTCGTCGTAGGGCAGTACCGCCAATCGACTGACAAAATCTTCGACGACAGCGGTGTTACGTGCAATATCGCTGCTCTTTTCAGCGCCGTGCACCAGTTCAGCCAGCGTGATGGCGGAGATTGCCATACGGCCATGATGTCTATTGAACACCGCCAGCGCTTGCAACGGTCGCTGCTTGATGACGTAAATAACGATGTTGGTATCGAGGAGATATTTCAGCATCGCGGCGCTTACAAGGGCTCTCGGTCTGACTGAGACTGGCTGGCGCGCTCGGCCATGAAGTCTTCGCTCACCGCTACGCCACCCACAAAGAAGGAGTCCCAAGTGGATTGCGCGGGCGAAATAATGCGCTCCTGCCCGACCGCACGCACCTCGACTTTCTTCACCGAATCGGGAAAGCGAATTTCGGCAGGCAGGCGAACCGCCTGTGTTCGGTTGTTGTTAAAAACGGTGCTGACAGCCATGCTTGCCTCCCGAAAATTGCCATATACAAAGACTATATACACTGAGCTATTGTGCGTCAATGTGTGCACAGGACACAAATAATGTTGTGCGGATGATCGCAACGATACGCCCCCAACTTAATATTCGATAAAATAAGATTCGTCTTATTCACCGGCTCCCCCATGTCACCCACCATTCGCCTTGGCCTGATGCCGCCGCTGAGCGGCATTGTTGAACTCTATGGCCCTGAAATCAGCCGGGCGGCGCAGATTGCCTGTGAGGAGATCAACGAGCGCGGGGGCGTGCTGGGGCGGCGGCTGGAGCTGATCATCGAGGATGACGGCAGTTTGCCGGATACGGCGGTGCCGGCGGCCGAGCGGTTGATTGTCGAGCATGGCTGTGTGGCCATCATCGGTAATTTGCTCTCAAATTCGCGCATTGCGGTGGCGGCGCAGGTAGCCGAGCCGAGGCGGGTGCCGCTGCTCAATTTCTCGTTTTACGAAGGCAGTATTTCGAGCCGCTATTTTTTCCATTTTGCCGCGCTGCCCAACCAGCAGATCGACCGGATGATTCCGTTCATGGCGCGGCGTTATGGCTTGAAGATGTTTTTTGCCGGCAACAATTACGAATGGCCGCGCGGCTCGATTGATGCGGCCATGCGGTCTTTGCGCCAGATTGATGGCGATGTGGTCGGCGAGGAATATCTCCCCATCGGCGCCAGCGCCGACGAAATCGAGCGCTTGCTCGACCAGGTGGCGCGTTCCGGCGCGGATGTCTTTGTGCCCTACTTTGCCGGCAGCGATC
>CAJBIL010000186.1 GCA_903953145.1 uncultured beta proteobacterium | reverse complement strand
TGCACCAGTCGTCGTATTCCCGGTGAGTCATTACCCAACGCACGAACATCTTGCCATCGCGGTAGCGAACGATGACAACGACTCGATAGTTGTTGCCGCCGACATCGAACACGGTATACGGCGGAACATAATCCGCACTGCCAAAGCTCTGCCGCAAATCAGCGAAGTCGGCAAGACGGGAATTTTCGGCCACGGTGTGCCAGTTGCGCAAAGACTGCTCGGCTTCAGGATGCTTGCGCCAAAAGTCACGCAGCATCTTTAGTGAAATGATGTGCATGGCCGAAGTATATCAAAACGATATATTTGCTGCAAGAGCTACTTCTTAACAGATTTCAGAGTTGGCTCCAGTCGGCCAATTCCAGACATAGCGGCCACGCCTCCACTGAAGAATATTTTTTTGCTCGGTTTCCCGTTAGCGGCCATTGGATCGGCAGAACCTATTTTTCTCGCCTGATCGGCTCCAATGCAGCGGGAGCCGTCATTGGCGATGACGTAAGCATGGTATTGGAGTGGCCGGTGTCAGAGTCGACCAGCCGCTCGAATGGCATGAATTCGATCCAGATGGCCAGCCGTCTATTGCTTGGTAAAAGCCGCTGCGCCGACAATGCTGGTTGGCCGGCCGAAGAACACTCCATTGTTCACCGTATATACCAAGCCAGCCCTCGCCCCGTTGGGGCCGGTGAAGAGGCCCTCAACCCTCGCTGCGCAGGTACCGCCTGCACCTACACAGGCGCGTGCCCCGCCAGTAGTCGTTACCGGAATGCCGGATCCCTGAAATCTCGCATCGCCAAACGTGGTGGATATTTCGGAAGTACCGGGGGTCGTTGTCCCGCCTGTCGTCAGGACTCGATAGGTCCCATCGCTGGGCATGGTCAAGGTCATATCGACGCCGACTCGGGTTGCCGCTCCGCCCCATTCAACAGCCATGGCGGCGCTGGTCAGCGTGCCCGCCGGCAAGGCACCATCGCCAAATGTTGGCTTGGTCGCCCCCAGCAGCGTGAAATTCGCCGTGCCGGATGCCGGCAGGCTGGGTGATGGCTTGCCGATGACGTAGTGAAAGCCCTGTTCCGCCCCGATGGTGTCCAGGTTGTAAGCCCCGCCACCGGAGCCGGACGACCGCGATGTGCCGTTCACCCAGCGTCCCCAGGTAATGAGCGCATCACCGCCCATATCCGCGCCCTGCGCCGTGTTTATGGTCACCGTTTCGGCGGGGGTGTACGCCGTTACCAACCCGGTGCCTGAGTCCTGCGTTACTGATGTAATGCCGACTGTGGTGTCAGTGAAAGTACTCGGTCCGGCGGACACCATGGCCAAGGGCGGGGAAGATGTGTCGAGGGACGCTGTAAAAGCGCCCGTACCACCCGAGCCACCGGAACCACCACTTCCGACCGCCGCAGGCACTTGGCCGAGCACGTCAATACCTGAAAAACCCCAACGCGTCATGTTCGCTTGGTAGGACAAGCCGGCACGCTGCGCACCAGACCCGGCAAAAAAGCCCTCTACGGTACCAACTGATTCATAATCGTAAACATGTACCTGTACCGAAATTCCTGTGCCGCCGAATGTCGCAGACTCACGCCGTAGCCGAACCTCGGACAACTCGGGGTGATCAAGCCCTCCGGTTGTAAGAAACGAGAATCCCGCAATGCCACAACATGCTCCAGCGATGTAGACGCCAACACCCGTGTTGGCGCCGCCGAAATTGACCGACAGTTCACTATGTGTGGATGGAATAACCGGGTGGTTGCTCGCGTTTAAGTTGCCTTTAGTGGGGAGAGTCTGGTACCGGACCATACCTGACGTTGGCAGAATCGGTGTTTTTGCACCGATCACATACTGCAACCCGCCCCAAGCTCTGGATATGGTTCCTCGTCCGTCGATGACACCAATACTGCCTCCTACATCAGCTTGGTTACCATTGATCGCGGTGTTACCGGTCCAGATTCCCCAGGAAACCAATCCGTCGGTACCGTAAGCCGCCCGGCCCCAGAGATCGCTATATTCGTACACATCATGTCCGTCCACGCCCATCAACTTAAGGTTGTCATTTGCGAGCGCATTGTCACGAAACGAGACCAGCACCGGGCCCATGAATTGGGCTGAGCCGGGCCCGATGACACCACCAACTCCAAGAGCCGAGTAGGCTACGCTCAGGTTTGTCATTTCTGCGCGTGACTGCGCCACTGCGGCCGGGCCGTCGGCGTTGGGCTGGAAAGGGGTTCTCGTGCTCTCTTGAGAAAGAATGCCAACAGGCAGCGAGCAGGAAGTCAGCAGCAGGGCCATCAGGCAAATCCCAACACTTCGGAACTGCAGGTTCATGATGATCTCCTAAAACTGGAAGCGCAGCGCTACCGTCACTGCCGTCCGCTGGTACTTGAACACATCCAGCGACGATCGAGTATCCGTGTAACTGATCACCGGCGTCAGTGACCAATCCTTGTTCAGTCCGTAGATCAGTCCCGCGCTGAAATCGGTCTGCTTGTCGAGTCGCGTAACCGCAAACAGGGGATCGGGCGCGCCGTACAGCCTGCGCTCATGACTCAGGCCGGCAAACAGCGAGAGCCGGGAGTCGAACTGGGCAAACGCTGCGAAGCGTATCCCGCTCAGCCGATGGCCAAGATGCTCGACCCCCGCCGCCGCCGCCGGCCGCTCGCTGCCCCAGTACACGCTCACCACCGGCGGCAGGTTGAACAGGCGCTTGCCGAAGGCGACCGGATTGACGGCGACGCCATAGACCTCGCGGTCGGCATCGCGGAAGGGATCGCGCGGGTAGTCGAGGCGGGATAGTTGGGCAAAGGCGGAGACTTCCGCCAGCGGATGAACGATACGGCGGAATTCGAAATTGACACCGTTCGAATCGCGCACCCGCAGGTTGTCGAGGGTGATCGAATCGACGCTGGCCGAGAGCGCGACCTGGTTCTCGCCGAAGGTATGCCGGATGCCGGCGGTGGCGCTGTCGCTGCGGGTGTCGAAGGTGTCGATGGTATGGTTGAGCTTGCCGTTGATCGCGCCGCTGCCGAAGGCCTCGGTGGCCGCGTCGAGCGGCACGAAGCCGCTCACCTCGATGCCGAACAGGTGGAAGGAATCGCTGCGCGCCCGACCCTGGGGGCTCAGCGTGGCGACGATGCCACCGAGGATGGGCAGCGTCACCTGCTGCGCCGAGGTAGCGGTATTGACGTTGCTGTCGTAGCCGAGGCCCAGCGTAAGGCTGCCGCGAAAGCGCTGGCGCTGCGACTCGGCCTGAGTATGAATTCGTTCGACATAGGTGGCGATGCTGGCCAACACTTCCGGCGGCGGGTTGCCGGCGCGGACGCGATCGAAGCTCTGGTGCGCGGCGAGGTAATTGCCGGTCAGCAGATAGGCGCGACCAAGTTCGGCTTCGGCTTGCAGGAGATCGGGCTTGAGGCGCAGTGCTTCCTGATATTCGGCGATGG
>CAJBIL010000185.1 GCA_903953145.1 uncultured beta proteobacterium | reverse complement strand
TGCCGTATTTATGTTCCACAATGGCGAGTTTGCGCCGCAGTATCGGCAGCAAAAAATTGCCACTGCCGCACGCCGGTTCGAGGAAGCGGGCGTCAATGCGCTCGGTCTCGTCTTTAACCAGCTCCAGCATGGATTCCACCATCCACGCCGGGGTGAAGACCTCGCCGTGGTCTGCGACGCGTTGTTTTGACTTTACTAGGCTCATGAGGGGATTTTAAGATAACTGCATCGCCGCTGGGTTTTTATACGGCGTTGGCGATTGAGCAATGGCTGGCATGCACAGGCAAGCACAGGCGCAGAGGAGTAGAATCCTGCCGATGATTCCACTGCTCGTGATCACCAATCTGCCGGATCAGCCGGCTGCCGAGACGCTGGCTGCGGCGCTCGTCGAGGCGCGTCTGGCGGCCTGCGTGAACATTCTGGCGCCTTGCCGTTCGGTTTATCGCTGGCAAGGCAAGGTGGAAACGGCAAACGAGGTGCCGTTGCTGATCAAGACTACCAGCGTGTGTTACCCGGCGCTTGAGGCAGCGATTCGTGCGCAGCATCCTTATGAACTTCCCGAGATTATCGTTATTCCGATCACGCAGGGGTTGCCGGATTACCTGGCCTGGATCAGTGCCGAGACAATACAAAAACCTGCATCACCCCTGATTGAAAAGTGCCCCCGATGATTTGCTCCAACCGCTTTAGCCACTGGCTGTTTGCCTTGCTGCTCCTGCTCGCCGCCGGCGCCCACGCCGAGGAGTTTCTTGATCCGGCGGTTGCTTTCAAACCAACGGCGCGCGCACTCGATGGCCAGACAATCGAAGTGCGCTTCGAGATTGCCAAAGGCTATTACCTTTATCGCGACAAATTCCGCTTTTCTGCCGAGCCGGCAAGCGTGCAGTTCGGCACACCGGTGTTGCCGAAAGGCAAGGAAAAGCAGGATGACAGCTTCGGCAAGGTCGAGGTGTTCTACAAGGAAGCGGTGATTCGGCTGCCGATCGAACGCAGCAGCTCGGGGCCGCTGGCGTTGACGCTGAAAATCACCTCGCAGGGCTGCGCCGATGCCGGCATTTGCTACCCGCCACAGCAGCAAAAGCTCAGTGTTGAACTGCCCGACCCGGCCACTGCCGCACTTGCGGGCACATCCGCACCGACCAGCAGCGGCGATGAAACCTCACGTATTGCCGGCGTATTGAAAAACGCCGGATTCTGGACGATTCTTGCCTTCTTCTTCGTTGCCGGCCTCGGTTTGTCATTGACCCCCTGCGTCTTCCCGATGATCCCGATTCTCTCCGGCATCATCGTCGGCCATGGCCACCACGTTTCGCGCGGCCGCAGTTTTGCGCTCTCTGTCGCTTACGTGCTCGGCATGGCGGTGACTTACGCGCTGGCCGGTGTGGCGGCCGGCTTTACCGGTACGCTGCTCTCCAGCGCACTGCAAAGCCCGTGGGTACTCGGCAGCTTCGCGCTGGTCTTCGTTGTGCTGTCGTTCTCGATGTTCGGTTTTTACGAGCTGCAACTGCCGACCGCGCTGCAAAGCAAACTGTCGGAAGAAGCCGGGCATCTACAAGGCGGGCGCGGACTCGGTGTTTTCATCATGGGCGCACTGTCGGCGCTGATCGTCGGCCCCTGCGTTGCTGCGCCGCTGGCCGGCGCGCTGCTCTACATCGGGCAGACGCACGACGCCGTACTCGGTGGCGCGGCACTGTTTGTGATGGGCATCGGCATGGGGGCGCCGCTGCTCGCGGTTGGCCTCTCGGCCGGCACCCTGCTGCCCAAATCGGGGCCGTGGATGGAGGCGGTGAAAAAAGCGTTTGGCGTGATCCTGCTTGGCACCGCCATCTGGCTGGTTTCGCCAGTAATCCCGGTGACGTTGCAGTTGCTAGCCTGGGCACTGCTGCTGATCATCCCGGCGATTTACATGCACGCCCTCGACGCGCTACCGCCGCACGCAAAAGGCTGGCACCGCTTCTGGAAAGGCATCGGTATCGTCATGCTGATTACCGGCGCGGCGATGCTGGTTGGCGCGTTGTCGGGCGCCAATGACCCGCTGCAGCCGCTCTCCGGCATGCGCAGCGGCGGCGCGATGGCAGCCGAAGCGAAAGCCTTGCCGTTCGAGCGCGTCAAATCGGTGACGGATCTCGACGCCCGCGTCAAAGCGGCCGGCAAACCGGTGATGCTCGATTTTTACGCCGACTGGTGCGTGTCCTGCAAGGAGCTGGAGCGCTACACGTTCTCCGATGCCCGCGTGCAGGCCAAACTGGCCGGCTGGACACTGCTGCAAGCCGATGTCACCGCCAATACCGACGACGACAAAGCGCTGCTGCAACGCTTCAAACTCTTCGGCCCGCCGGGGATTATTTTTTTCGACGCACAAGGGCAAGAAATCAACGGTCAGCGGGTGGTCGGCTTTCAG
>CAJBIL010000184.1 GCA_903953145.1 uncultured beta proteobacterium | reverse complement strand
TGCATTTGAGGGCATCAACACGCAAGGCGGCAACGTCACGCTCAACGTCACCGGCAACCTCGGCAGCCCGGACATCAGCCTCGGCAGCAACAAGGAAATCGATGCCGGCAGCGGCGATGTCACCCTCACCACCAGCGGCAACATGGCGCTACGCGGGGTCAGTGGCAACCGCGTGCAACTCACGGCGGGCGGTAATATCGGCGGATTCACCAGCGCCAATCGCGCCAAGGTCTCCGGCAATATCCTGCTGGCGTCGGCGGGCGGCACGCAGGGCGTTATCCTCGACACGGATATCAACAAACTCAACGTCAGCGCGGCCAACGGCAACATCGACATCAGCGAAGCCAGCGACGTCGCCGTCGGCAGCGTTACTACCAGCGCTGACTTTACCCTGCTCGCCGCCGGCAATATTCTTGACGATAACGCGAGCGGCGTCCTCAACGTCACCGCCCGCAATCTCAACGCCAAAGGCAGCAGCGTTAGTCTCGACACCATCATTGCGCAATCTGCGCGTATTGAAGGCACGGGCACCGGCAGCGCCAACATCGTCCGTCTTTACGACCTCGGCAATCAGGCGGCAACCCCCCTCAGCATCACCGCTGTTTCTGCCGGCAACCCGATCGACATCGGCGCCAAACGCACAATCCAGGTCGATGCCAGCGGCCCGGTCGGTGG
This sequence comes from uncultured beta proteobacterium, assembly GCA_903953145.1. Taxonomy (GTDB): domain Bacteria; phylum Pseudomonadota; class Gammaproteobacteria; order Burkholderiales; family Rhodocyclaceae; genus CAJBIL01. The sequence goes on along the minus strand of CAJBIL010000184.1, from coordinate 4,219 downwards.
CAACATCCGCGTCAAAACCGCCAGCACGGCCGGCGCCACCGCAAGCGACATCCGGCTTGGCGCAGTTAAAACCGTGGGTGGCAACATCGACATCGAAGCCGCCGGCGCCATCATTGACGGCAACGACACGGCCGCCGCCGGCACGCAACTAAACCTCGAAGCAGCCAACCTCAACCTGCTCGCAGCCAATGGCATCGGCGCGGCCAACCCGCTTGAAACCCGCGTCAGCAAGCTCGCGGTGGAATCAACCACCGGCAACGTCGAGCTCACCAACAGTGGCAGCGTCGAGCTGACCAAGGCGCTGCTGGCCAGCACGGCAGCAGGCACAGCAAACAGTGACTTCCTCCTCGACAACACCGGCGCCGTGATTATCTCCGGCGCAGTCCGCGCCAATAACGGCAGCGTCGGCATTTTCGCGCACAGCCCGATCCTCGTCACCGCAACAGGCTCGATCAGTGCGCTGAAAAACATCAGCCTGACCACCGGCGATGACGGCACCACCGGCGACACCATCACCCTCAACGGCACGCTCACCACGCAGCAAGGCAACATCAACCTGCTCGCCAACGACGCCCTCCTGGTCAACGCCAACATCACCAACGCCGGCAGCGGTGCGATCAGCCTCAAATCAACGGCCGGCGGCATCCAGATGGCGTCCGGCTCCAGCATCAGCAGCGCCGGCGGCAGCATCGACTGTATCGCCAGCGGTGACATCTCGCTCAGCCAACTGAGCACGGGCAGTACCGGCAGCGTATCGATCACCTCGCAAAACGGCGTTATCGGTTCCAGCACCACCGGCAACAACATCACCACCGGCAACATGGTGCTGGCGGCCGCAAAAGGCATCAGCGGCGTCGGCTTTTCAGCCAAGAAAGCCGATGTTTCCAGCACATCGGGCTTTGTCACCATCACAAATACGGTGACCGGCGCCGTGATCAGCGACGATCCGGCCATTAACCCGCCCGTTGTGCCGCCCGTTATTCCACCAACGGATACAAACACGTCGACCGACACCAGCGGCAGCACCGGAACAACACAAAGTCAAATCACCCAGACGGTTAATGGCGTCATCGTTGCCGCCAACAGCGTCACCGGGCAACCCGGGGATCGCGAGACCGATGCGGATGGCAAAGATAAAACCGACGAGAAAAACGAGAAAGACAAAAAAGGCAACAAGAACGCTCAAAAGGACAACAACGATGGCACCACCAAAAAAGCCGGCCTCCCGGTCTGCAAATAAGCCGCTGGCAGGCTTGTTGTTCGGCCTGTGCGGGCTACTCAGCCTGCTGCTCTGTGGCCAGGCCATGGCGCAGGCCGGCGCTGTCGCCAACCTCAGCGGGCCGCTCTCGGCCAAAAAAGACGATGGCTCGGTGCGCGTACTGGCGATCAACTCCGCGGTGCATAGCGGCGACACGCTCTACACCGAAAAAGACACCTACGCCCGCGTCAAATTTGCCGATGGCGGAGAAATCACCCTGCGCCCGGACAGCCAGTTCAAGATCGAAAACTTCGCGCATTCGGCCGAGAAGCCCGACGAAGGTAACGCCTTTTTCAGACTGCTCAAAGGCGGGCTGCGCGCCGTTTCCGGCCTGATCGGCAAAGGCAGCAACCAGGACCGCTACCGGATGAGCACCTCCACGGCGACCATCGGCATTCGCGGCACCCATTTCGGCCTGCTCTTCTGCCAGGACGACTGCGCCGGCATCAAAACCGCCTCGGGCAAAACACCCGAGAACGGCCTGCACGTTGATGTTGCCGAAGGTGCCGTCGTCGTCAGCACCCAGGCCGGTAGCGCCCAGGTCGCCGCCGGCCAGAACGCACTCGTGCGCTCCGCCAACACCCTGCCGCAACCCGTCGCCCCGGAGAACTCGGTCAAGGTACAGATCATCCAGTCCGTCATGTCCGACAAAAGCAAACCCGGCGGCGTCGGACAAAACAACGATCCGGAATGCGTGGTTCAGTGATTCTGGAAAAATCCGTTGACCACGGCGACCACGGCGAGCATGCCCGCGCGATAACCAGACGCAGCAACCGCACATCCTGAGCATGCAGACGGACCAGCAATTTCTCCTCTGGGGAATCATCGGGCTCAACCTTGCCATGCTTGCCGCACACGCCCTGCGCGGCCGCATCACACTCGCCTCGGTTTTTGCGCTGGCCGGCGTATTCAGCATGATGCTCTGGCAAATCCTGCAAATGGGCTGGTGGGTCGACGTAGGCAACCTGCATTTCAACGCCGGCCTGGTGGCCTTTATTCCCCCGTTGCTCATGGGCGCGCTACTCTGTTTCGCGCTTGACGGGCTACGCACCTCGCGCGCCTACCTGCTGGTCGTCCTCAGCATCTCCATTTTTTCCTGGGGGTTTTCGCTGTTTCGCGAACAACTTGGCGCCTACGTCCCCCTACCCTACACCCTCGCCCTATCAAGCCGCGAGCACCTCTCGATCATCCTCGCACTGATCGCCGCACAACTTGCCGCACTCGTAACCTACCAGATGCTGTTCCGGCTGATCAGCGCCTTTGCCACCCTGCCCGCCCTGCTAACCGGCGTTACCGCCTGGCTCGGCGTCTACTCCAGCATCGCCTACGGCACCGGCACCGGGCGCATCAACTTCCATAACGAACTCCCCGAATTCCTCCTCGCCTCCCTGATTGGCGTCTTACTACTCATCCCCTACGCCATGCACGCCCGCCATCGAAACCGCCTCATGCCGGTCGGAAGCCTGCTGCGTTTTTTCCGGTTCTGGATCACCGCGCAAGCCAACGAACACGAAGCCCGCGACAACAGCATCGACCCGCAGCGCACCATCTCCGAATTACAACTCCTCAACAACACCCTGCGCCAACAGCAACAACTGATCGACAACCAACTCGAACACTCCCCGCTCGGCGCACTTTTCCTCGACACACACGGCATCATTACCCGCAACAATCCTGCCGGATCAAGCCTGCTTGGTAACGGCGCAGACACCGGAAAAAACCTCCCCGACAGCCTCCGGAATCTCGGCATCAACGACTTCTCGCTCGACAGCATGTCGCACCACGGGCACACCAAAACCTTTCAGTACCACAGTGCCACGCAAGGCGAGCACTGGCTCGAAATCATGGTCACCGCCCTTTACGACCGCGAAAAATCGACCCGACTGATCGGGCACCATGTTCAGCTCAAAGACATCACCGCCAGCACCCAGGCCCAACGCCGCGACCTCGTGGCCCACCGCGTGCAGGATATTCACAAAACCGGCCGCGTGATTACGCACGACTTCTCCAACCTCCTGCTCGGTGCCGAAGCCCAGCTTGAACGGCTCGGCAACGGCCTCTCCCAACCCGCCCAACTTGACGCCCGCGACGCAATCCGCCACGCCTTCACCCACGCCCGCGCCATGCTCCAGCAACTCGGGGGCGGCAGCCAGTTTGGCACCCCCACGCTATACCCGGTGCAACTCGACATCCTGCTCACCGATGCCATCTCCATATCCGCCGCCACGGCCGCCGACCGCGGCGTTGCCACCCGGCTGGAACCCACTGACCCAAGCTTTATCGAAGGCGACCGCGCACAACTCCTGCGCGTATTTACCAACCTCATCCACAACGCAATACGCGCCTGCGAACACCATCACGGCAGCGTCATCATCCGCACGCAAAATCAGGGGCGCGGCGTCCTGATCGAAATCAGCGACAGCGGCAAAGGCATGACCGACGAACAGATTGCCGGCGCCTTCGACCCCGGCTTCTCAACCAAAGGCCAGGGCCAGGGCGGGCTGGGGCTATCCATCAGCTACCTCATGATCGACGCCCACGGCGGCAACCTCAGCCTGCAACACAACCCCGCCGGCCAGGGAATCTGCGCGCGCGTATGGCTCCCCGCATCACGACTTTGCGACGAAATAAGCCACCTCGACAGCCAGAACGTCATCCTCCTCATCGACGACGAAGCACGCCGTCACCAGCTCACCACCCAGCTCGAGCACCACCAGCACTGCCAGGTTGCCGAAACCACCAGCATCGAAGAAACCCTCGCCCTGCTCGCCGACGACAGCGACTGGCAACATCTCGTTGCAGCCCCGGCGCTACTACCCGACACCGCACGCGACCAGCTACCCGCAAGCCTCACCGTGCAACTTCTGGCTGATTAGAGATTCATCGAGTAAAATCATTAACCTGATTTTGCAACCGTGAAACCTGATTCACTCGTTGGTAGGTCGGGTTTCAACCCGACAT
>CAJBIL010000183.1 GCA_903953145.1 uncultured beta proteobacterium | reverse complement strand
GTGAAGTGGCGGTTATTCAGGGTTTGAAACGCCACTGGCGCAGCACGCCGGATACTGACCCGGCTTTTCTGCTCCCTGCCGAAGGCCGACTGGCCGGACGTTTTGGCGTGCGCCGTTTTTTCAACGGGGAACCACGTGCGCCCCATGCCGGTCTCGACGTGGCGGTGGCAAGCGGTACGCCGATAAAGGCCAGCGCACAAGGGACGGTGCTGGCGGTGGATGATTATTTTTTCAATGGTAAAACGGTGTTTGTCGACCACGGCAACGGCTTGATCACCATGTACTGCCATCTGAATGAAATCGACGTACAAACAGGAGCCACCGTCACCAAAGGTCAGCGGATCGGGCTCTCCGGCAAGACGGGCCGTGCGACGGGCCCACACCTGCACTGGAGTGTTGTGCTCAATGGCACGATGGTTGATCCGGAATTATTTATTCCGGCGAAACAGCTTCGTCAATAAATACGCTTAAAAGCGCTCGTCTTCGCGCAGGAAACGCCACTGACCAAGCGGCAAATCACCGAGTTTGATGCTCCCGATACGCACACGCTTAAGGCCGACCACTTTCAGCCCGACTAACTCGCACATGCGGCGAATCTGGCGTTTACGCCCTTCGCGCAGCACGAATCGAAGCTGATCTTCGTTCAGCCACTCGACTTTTGCTGGTTTCAGTTGCCGCCCGTCAAGACTGAGCCCGTGATTCAACAAAGCCAGCCCTTTTTCTGCCAGACGGCCTTCGACCCGCACCAGGTACTCCTTGTCGACCTGCGAGTCCTCCCCGATCAGTTGCCTGGCGACACGGCCATCCTGGGTAAGAATAAGCAAGCCGGTGGAGTCGATATCAAGCCGTCCGGCTGGTGCCAGCCCTTTTAAATGCCGGGGATGAAAAACCGGCGTTTCGGGAGTGCTGAACTGTGTTTCCGGCTGAATCAGGGTAACTGCCGGCGTAAAACCCGGCTCCGGCTGACCTGAGACGTAACCTACAGGCTTATGCAGCAGAATCGTCATCTGCCACGTTTGCTGAATTTGCGCTTCTCTGGCCAGGGTGATTTTTACGGAGGGGTCGGCGCGCGTACCGAGTTCATTCACCCGCAACCCATCGACAAAAACCCAGCCACGCTCAATGTAGCCGTCTGCATCACGCCGTGAACAGAGGCCGCGCTCAGCCATCAGCTTGGAGATACGGACGCCGTTTTGTACGGCCCCCTGCACAACGCCCAACCCATCGTTAACTTCTAGAGCAGGCACAGGTTGCTTACGCACCGCAGCAGGTGCTTTTGGCAGAACCGGCGCACGCGAGGGTGTTCCGCGTGGCTTATCTTGCAGTGCCCGCGCTTTTGCTGCGTAAGCATCGTTAGCCAGCGCAATCTCCGCCGCTGTCTTTCGCTTCGGCACACCACCCCGAACCGGCCGGCGGCCGGCGCTGAGCGGTATTTCATCCGTTGGCGCCCTGGGCGGCAAGCCCAGGGGTTTGCGCGGCGTATCGGCCATTGATCAGCGAATACCGAGCAATTCGACTTCGAACACCAGCGTGGCATTCGGTGGAATAACCCCACCCGCACCACGCGCGCCATAACCAAGTTCCGGCGGAATCGTCAGCTTGCGCACCCCACCGATTTGCATGCCCTGCACACCTTCATCCCAGCCGGCGATAACCTGACGCTGACCAAGACCGAACTGGAAGGGGTCGTTACGATCTTTGCTGGAATCAAATTTCGTGCCGTTGGTGAGCCAGCCGGTGTAATGCACGATGACATTCTGGCCTGCCTCAGCGGTTGCGCCGGTACCGACGGTAAGCTCTTCCATTTGCAGACCGGATTCGGTCGTGATGATCGACATTGTTATTCCTCGGAGTCAAAAAACCGAAGTTTAGACTAGCCAGCGCACTACGGCCAGTTCTGGCGACTTTGTTACCCCTGCACGCAGCCATCTAACGCAAGGTGCTTTGATCACATCGGCTTTGATATAAACTGATCAGACTAATTCTGCTGGAGGTTCGATCATGGATATTCGCTCAATCATTGCCCCTGTCGTTGTTGATCGGGAAGCATTGTTCGAATTCATCGACGGGCTTGTTGATCACGCGCCAAATATCGAGCGTGATATAGCGCGCTTGCGCCACGCACCGGGTGATCGCGAAGTTATTTCAGACTTGTTCCGTGCTGTTCATAACATCAAGGGCGATGCTTCTCTTTGCAAGGTTGAGTTGGCCGTCGCCATTGCTCACCCGATTGAAACAGTGCTGGCGCGGTTCAGAAGCGGCGAAATCCAGTTTAGTGATTTCATTGCGGAAGCGATTCTATTGGCAATTGACCGTCTTGAACTGGCTGCGGAAGGCCTGGCCTCAGGAAAGCCGCTCGACGGCTTACGCTTGCTGCCTTTGGTTCAGGGTCTGGAAAAACTGGCGCTAGCCACGCCCGCCAACATTGACGTATGTGCGACCGAGATGATCGAAGCCGTTACCGGATTTCGTCCTGCGGCTGCCCCACCAATACCAACCAGAGGCAAAGTATCGTCAATAACCAGTGGGGCAAAAACGCAGGCAGCAGAGGATTTACGTTTTTTCCGAAGTCTTGCCAACCAGTTTGAAGCCCGTTCTCTGCTCTTCAAGGGCCGTACGATGCGAATCTTGCGCCTGGCACTGGAAACCAATCAATTGGCAGAGAAGAAGGTTGACCCGGTGCAACTTGAGGCAGCCGTCTATATGCACGATATCGGGATGATGTTTCTGCCGGAATCCATCTGGCTCAAGGTTGATCGTATGACCCAGGAAGAAAAACTCATCCTGCGAACACACCCGGAATACGCGGCAGGTATTTTGTCGCGCATGACAGGGTGGACGGCCGCAGCTGAAATGGTGGCGCAACACCACGAAATGCCGGATGGCGCGGGTTATCCCAATGCAAGCAAGCTGGGGGAGATTTGCGACGGCGCCAAGATACTGGCGATTGTGGATGCTTTTGAAGCGGTGATGCTCAAACATATCCATCGTGGTAAGAATCGCTCTGTACTGCGTGCAATCGCCGAGGTTAACGCCTGCGACAATCAGTTTGCGCCCGAATGGATTGAGCCTTTCAATCGGGTCATCCGACGCACGGTCGAGGCTTGATGCAAAAAGACTCACAAACAGACTCAGCGAATCTGGAGCGTCGTTTTGGCGGCATCAAACGCCTCTATGGCGCTAACGCATTAGGTGCATTCCAAAACGCACATATCTGCATTGTTGGCATTGGTGGCGTTGGTTCCTGGGCCGCTGAAGCCCTTGCCCGCTCGGCAATCGGCCACATTACGCTGATTGATCTCGATATGATTGCGGAATCGAACGTCAATCGCCAGATTCATGCGCTCGACGATGAATTCGGAAAAGCCAAGGTGACATCAATGGCAGTGCGGATTCGGGCAATCAATCCAGCGTGCGTTGTTACGGAAATCGAAGATTTTGTCTCAATCGAGAATCTTCAAACCATGCTTGGCACCGGATTCGATTATGTAATCGACGCGATTGATAACGTTCGTATCAAGACAGCGATGATCGCCTGGTGCAAAACTCACAACACGCCGGTAATCACCTCTGGAAGTGCCGGAGGCCAGATTGATCCAACAAGGATTGAAATTACCGATCTTGCACGTACCGTTCAGGATCCGCTGCTCTCGAAAGTTCGTTCATTGCTTCGCAAAGAACATGACTTCACGCGCGACTTAAAGAAAAAATTCGAAGTTCAGGCTGTTTTCTCCAGTGAACCAATAAAGTATCCTGATAACGAAGCTGAAAACGGTAACCTTTGCAACGTACCAGCAACACCCACCGGCCTTAACTGTGCCGGTTTCGGCTCATCAGTCTGCGTCACTGCAATTTTTGGCCTGTTTGCTGCGGGCGAGGTGCTTCAACACCTAGCGAGAATTTCGGGGGGCAGTAATCGCGTCAAGCCAGACGACTAATCCTTGCGCATTGAGTTCGAGATCGCCCGCAAATATTTCGAGCACTTCAGAAATCGGCAGCCGGCATCCAAAACGCCCAACCTCTTCGATTAGCAGCCTACAAAGCGCTTCCTGAATCCGTTGTTGCCTAAGCGGGCCAGCATCCTGCTCAGCCCTTGCAATCGCGACATGCGCGTCTATCAGTCGATGCAGCGCTGAGGCCTTATTAACAACATCCGTTACCTGGCTGAAATGTGTCAGATACATGGCAGAAGGTTGATAGCTAGCGAGCAATTCAACGGAGGCATGAAGCGCTTCAGGATCAAACTGTACCGGCGTGGTCGTCGGGAAAATAAACTGCCGGCCATCTGTGTCGAGTTCGCGATAAGAAAGCCCGAAGGTATCCCCAGTAAAACATGACGCACTTTTCTGGTCGTAAATACAGATATGGTGCCTGGCATGTCCCGGTGTATCTAGACAAAGCAAGGTTCGCCCAGCCAGATTAATAACGAAGCCATTAACCGCTTCAACGGTTCTTGCCTTTTCGACCGGAAGAACATCTCCATAAAGGCGCTGCATTGCATCGGCACCATAAACTGCTGTCGCACCCGCCATTAATTTTGATGGATCAACCATGTGCGCCAAACCACGTGGGTGCACAACAAGTCGCGCATTTTGAAATGACCTCATCATGACGCCGGCTCCCCCGGCATGGTCAAGATGTACATGCGTAAGAATCACATAGTCGACGTTTTCAACTGAAAGACCGAGGGTATCAAGCGCCTTAAGCGCCGAACTTAAGGAATCGTTGCTCCCCGTATCAACAAAAGCGACGCGGCCGTTTTCGACAATCATGTGAATTGAAGCAAGCAATGGCCGAACGTAACCAGCATCAAAAGCGTAAATACCGTGGTCGTAACTAATGAGATTAGTCATTCGCGACACTCTCCATCGTTTAGTCGAGTCTCTCAAGCTGGCTTGAGATGGTCTGAGAATTGTTTTCTGAACTTGTTCAGCTTTGGACTAACCACGAACTGGCAATACGGCTGATCCGGATTGTTTAAGAAATAATGCTGATGATAGGCTTCAGCAGGATAAAACAGAGGCGCATCGAGCAACTGAGTAGTCATCGGTGCTGACCATATATTCGCAGAAGCCAAATCGGCAAATAAGGCAGTTGCCATCTCAAACTGCTCAGATGAGTGATAAAAAACTACGGATCTGTACTGAGTTCCGTGATCATTTCCCTGTTGATTCAGCGTAGTTGGATCATGGATTCCAAAGAAAACCGACAGTACTTGCTCATAACTGATACGTAAAGGATCAAATCCAATCCGAACAACTTCTGCGTGCCCCGTGTTTCCCTCGCAAATTTGCCGATAAGTGGGATTAAGCACATGACCACCACAGTATCCCGAGACCACCGAATCGACACCAAGCATCTGCTCAAAAACTGCCTCGAGACACCAGAAGCACCCGCCGCCCAATGTCGCAAATTCCAACTTCCCGTTTTCTATTTCCATGTCCAGCCCCCCCATCAAAAAGGATCAATGGCAGTCTGACAAACTAATCTGGAAAAATTTCCCGATAAAGCGAATGACTTGCAAAAGCCAGGACGGGAAATGTAATCAAAAAAAGCGGGAGAATCAGAATACTTGCAATCATTGAACTAGCAAGTAGAAACGCCCAAAGCAAACTGGGAAAAAGGTTTGAGAAAACTGTCCGGACACTAAGAACAACAGCTCTAACCAGAGGAGCGCGCCGGTAATAAAGCAATGGTACTGAAAATGCTGACACTGCAAAAATCACAAAGGCCAAAACGGCGCCAATAATAGAACTCCAGATGACGAAAGACCAAACACTTTCAGGCGGTGGAAGCAGCGCCATCAAATAAGTGGGTGTGCGCCCAACAATAAATCCGTAGAGAGTCGCCGCATCCGTCATCCAGATCATAAATAAAAGCATGCAAACGAGGCCCAGTGCCAACATTTCACGATTGAGACGTGAAAAACCAGAAACAATGTCAGCAAAGACGGGGACTTCATCCGCATAAAGCCGATCAGATATTGAAAAAAAACCACTCAATAACAAAGGACCAATCAACATAAAACCGCCGGCAACCGGCAGCATCATCGGTGCTATACCGGCCTGCTCAATACCAATCAGAATAAGCAAACCAATAAGCGCAAAGATCATAGAAAAACTGACACTGATTGGTCTTGTTAGAAGGAAAATTACCCATCCTTTTTTGAGAACCATTGCCAAAGTAGACGCATCAAATTGGCGAGATACAAGGTTTTCTGTTTTCATTTCTATACCTTTAACTGGCTTTATTGATTGAAAACGCGAGCATTCGTGAATATTGCCCCATATTTTGACTTTGATGAAGGATCTGAAACGAATTTTGTAAAAGCGAAACGCCCTCATAGCTTAAATGCTATGAGGGCGATTTTGAGGGGAG
>CAJBIL010000182.1 GCA_903953145.1 uncultured beta proteobacterium | reverse complement strand
GGCAGTCAGCCGCTTCTGGCAGCAGTTTTGGCGGTTGCATTCAGTTTGCCGGCACAAGCCGCTGGTGAGGCGCCTGGTGGCAAACGGCGGCCGCCTGCGGTGCGTGAGGCAAAGCCGGCGCAGCTGCCCTCTTCCAGCATGGCTCGCGAGGCGCGGCCGGGCGATGCAGAGTATCAGGATCTCACCGGGCAGGTCGTTTATCAGGTGTTGCTGGCCGAGGTGGCTTTGCAGCGCGGTAATACCGAGTTGGCCAGCCAGGCTTACGCCGATCTGGCTTTGCGCACGCGCGACCCGAAAATACTGGAACGGACGATCGAAGTTGCCGGATATGCGAAGCGTATTGATCTGGCTGTGGAGGCGGCGCGACTGTGGCTAGAGGTTGAGCCTTCTTCCAGTCGTGCGCAGCAAATGCTGACCGGTGCGCTGGTGGTCGGCAATAAGCTCGATGAACTGGCGCCGCATCTGCGTCGTATGCTCGAGGCCGAGAAGGACAAGATCGGCGTCAATCTGCTCGGACTTAACCGCTTGCTGTCACGCAACCCCGATCACAAAGCAGTTTTTCAATTGATTGACAAAGTTTGCACGCCATTTTTTGGTATTCCCGAGGCGCACTACGCCGTTGCTGTCGCAGCCAGTTCAGCTGGCGAGGCGCCGCGGGCACTGGCTGAAGCGCGCCGGGCGCGAGAGTTGCGTCCGGACTGGGAGCTCGCGGCTTTGCTTGAGGCTCAACTGATTGCTCGCAGTTCTACGGCCGATGCGGTGACGTTGCTGCAACGTTTTGTCGAGCGAAACCCCGGTGCGCGCGATGCCGAGCTACACCTGGCGCGTGCGCTGGTTGGCGAGAAGCGTTATGCGGAGGCCAAGCAGCACTTTGACCGCTTGCTGCGTGAATACCCGAATAATCCTGAGATCGTTTATCCGGTGGCCATTCTTGCGCTACAGCAAAACGACACGGTGCTTGCCGAAGCACAGCTCAAGCATTTGCTGACGCTGGATTTCCCGGATAAAAGCGTTGCTCACTACTATCTTGGCCAGATTGCCGACGATAGCAAGCGTGGTGCTGAGGCGATTGACCATTATTCGCGGGTTGGCGTGGGCGAGCACTATCTGCCGGCGCGGGTTCGCAGCGCGCATTTGCTTGCCGGGCAGGGCAAGCTCGATACAGCACGTCAGAGTTTACGGGATGCGCTGGTCAAAACGCCCTTTGAGCGCGTCCAGCTAACTATCGCCGAAGCCCAGATATTGCGTGAAGCAAAGCAGACGCAAGAGGCCTTCAACCTGCTTGACCGTGCATTAAAAGAGCAGCCGGATCAACCCGAATTACTTTACGAGAGCGCCTTGTTTGCCGAGAAGCTGGGGCAGATGGCGACACTGGAAACCAATCTACGCAAGTTGATTGCGCTGAAGCCGGATAGCGCGCAGGCGCTTAACGCGCTGGGTTATTCCTACGCTGATCGTAACGTGCGTTTGCCCGAGGCGCGTTCGCTCATTGAGAGTGCGCTCAAGTTAACCCCTGAAGATCCTTTTATTCAGGACAGCATGGGCTGGGTGCTTTACCGGCAGGGCGATTTGCCGGGGGCTTTGGCTCAGCTTGAGCGTGCGTATGCGCAGCGCCCGGACCCGGAAATTGCGGCTCACCTTGGTGAAGTTTTGTGGATGCTTGGCCGCAAGGATGCCGCAGCAAGCACCTGGCGTGAGGCACAGAAAAAATATCCGGACAATGAAGAGTTGCTTGAAGTCTTCAAGAAATTCACGCCCTGATCAGCATGCGTTCTGCCGGGTTTCTTTCCAAAGGCGCTTTGGCGGGCTTGCGCTTGCTGTGCGTGATGTTTTTTGCATCTCTGCTGGGTGCTTGTGCGAGTTTGTTACCTCCAGCCGAACGCGGCTGGATGCCAAAACGGGACCAGGTGCAATCGTTTGCGCTCGAAGGCCGGTTCTCGTTGCGCCATGCTGACAAAAATACTGCCGGGAATTTGAGTTGGCGTCATGTCGGCGCCCGGGATGACTTGTTGCTCGCCTCACCTTTCGGGCAGGGTGTGGCCGAGATTGTCAGCGATGGCGCCGGTGTTCGTTTGACCACCAGTGACGGCAAATCGTATTTGGCAGCCGATGCCGAAACCCTGACGCAGCAGGTGTTGGGTTATCCCTTGCCGCTAAAAAACCTGCTCGGCTGGGTGCGCGGCGATGCTGCGGGCGGTGAGGTCGAAGCACGCGACGTTTTCGCACGACCGCTTCGCCTGCGTCACGGCGACTGGCGCATTGATTACGAATACGATAACGACGATCCACAGGCGATGCCCGGGCGTTTATTTGTCCAGCGTGAGGGTGTTCTTGAGTTGCGTTTGCGGATCGACGAATGGCGAAATCTCAGCGAAGAGGACGGCCGGCCATGAGTTTTGCTGGCGCGGGTCGCCAGGGCTGTAGTTGGTCTTGGGATAGCGTCTATCCGGCGCCGGCCAAGCTCAATCTATTTCTTCATGTCGTAGGGCGGCGCGCTGACGGCTATCACCTTTTGCAAACGCTGTTCCGTTTGCTCGACTACGGCGACACCTTGCGCTTTGTGCCGCGTGATGATGGCCGGGTCATTCTGAATAATCCTCTGCCTGGCGTGCCGCCGGAGAGCGATCTGACGGTGCGTGCAGCCTGCTTGTTGCAGGCCGCGACGGGCTGCCGGATGGGCGTCGAGATCAGCGTCGACAAGCGATTGCCAATGGGGGGCGGGCTGGGTGGTGGCAGCTCGGATGCCGCAACGGTTCTGCTCGCACTCAATTATCTCTGGGGGCTTGGCGTGTCTCGGCAGCGCTTGCAGGAAATCGGCCTTGGCTTGGGCGCTGATGTGCCGGTGTTCATTTTTGGGCGGAATGCTTTTGCCGAAGGCGTCGGTGAGGCGCTCCACCCGGTTGATTTGCCGCCGGCCTGGTATGTCGTCCTCGAGCCGCCAGTGCAGGTGCCGACGGCGGCGATTTTTAGTGCGCCAGAGTTGAAACGGGATACCGCCGCGGTCAGTGTATCGGCTTGGCAGCCGGGATTTGGTCGAAATGATCTGGACCCGGTGGCGACCGCGCGCTTTCCTGCGGTTGCCGAATATCTCGGGTGGCTGGCGGAGTTTGGCCG
>CAJBIL010000181.1 GCA_903953145.1 uncultured beta proteobacterium | reverse complement strand
GTCGAAGTACAACTTCGAGCACTCCAACGTCGAGATGCTGTTCCGTCATTTCACGGATCACGAATCCGAAGCCAAGCGCCTGATGGCGGTGAATCTTGCGTTGCCGGCCTTCGAGCAGGTGATGAAGTGCTCGCACTGCTTCAACATGCTTGACGCGCACGGCGCTATTTCGGTGACCGAACGCGCCGCCTACATCGGCCGGGTGCGCGCACTGGCGCGCGAAGTGGCGCAGGCCTACTACAACTCCCGCGAAGCGTTGGGCTTCCCGATGTGCAAGCCATTATGTAAGCCGGTTGGCGGGGAGGGTAAATAATGAACGCCACGCTACTGGTTGAATTGCTTACCGAAGAACTGCCCCCCAAGGCGCTGGCGCGTCTGGGCGAGGTGTTTGCCGCACAGATCCACGCGGGGCTGTCGGATCGCAATCTGGTCGCTGCCGGCGACAATTACCGCTGGTTCGCCACGCCGCGTCGTCTGGCGATTCAGGTGCCGGGCGTGCTGGCCGTGGCGCCGGATGCCACCGCGTTTGAGAAGATCATGCCGGTCGGCGTCGCGCTCAATGCCGACGGCCAGCCGACGCCGGCGCTGCTCAAGAAGCTTGAAGCCAAGGGCATCCCGGTGGCTGAGATCGCCCGTTTCGAGAAGCGCATGGACGGTAAATCCGAGACGTTTTTCTATCAGGCGGCGGTCAAGGGCGCGAAACTTGACGACGTGCTGGCCGGTATCGTCGGCGATGCGCTGAAGAAGCTGCCAATCCCCAAGCTGATGCGCTGGGGTGATACCGACCACCAGTTTGTGCGCCCCGTGCATGGCTTGATCCTGCTGCATGGTGAGCGTCTGGTGCCGGGCGAACTACTCGGGCTGAGCAGCCGCAATGTCACGCGTGGCCACCGTTTTATGTCGACCGGCGAGATTACGATTGCCAGTGCTGAAAGCTATGTCGACACACTCCGGACGCAAGGCAAGACGATTGCCAGCTTCGCCGAGCGCCGCGAATCCATTGGGCTGCAGCTCGATGCCAAAGCAAAGGCGCTGAACGCCACGATCAATCCGGCCGACGGCCTGCTTGACGAAGTCACCGCGCTGGTTGAATGGCCGGTCGTCTACGTCGGCGAGTTTGAAGCCGAGTACCTTGAAGTGCCGCAGGAATGCCTGATCCTGACCATGCAGCAGAACCAGAAGTATTTTCCGTTGCTTGATGCGGCGGGCAAGCTGCTCAACAAATTCCTGATCGTCTCTAACATGCAGGTGGACGACCCGATCCACATCGTGTCCGGCAACGCCCGCGTGGTGCGGCCGCGTTTGTCTGATGCGCGCTTTTTCTACAATCAGGATCGCAAGACATCGCTCGCTTCGCGCCTCGAGAAGCTGGGCAACGTTGTTTATCACAACAAGCTTGGCTCGGTGTTGCAGCGTGTTGAGCGCCTTGAAGCGCTGGCGCAAAAAATTGCCGTGCATCTGGGTGCTAGTGGCTCGCTGGCAGCGCGCGCTGCGCGACTGTCGAAGGCTGATCTGGTGACCGACATGGTTGGCGAATTCCCCGAGTTGCAGGGCATCATGGGGCGTTACTACGCGCTGCATGACGGCGAAGACAAGGCCGTGGCCGATGCCGTGCAAAGCCATTACCAGCCGCGTTTTGCCGGCGATGCGCTACCGGTTGGCAATATCGCTTGCGCCGCTGCACTGTCCGACAAGGTGGATGCGCTGGTTGGCTTCTTTGGCATTGGCCAGATCCCGACCGGTGATAAAGACCCCTTCGGCCTGCGTCGTGCTGCGCTCGGTATCCTGCGTATTCTGATGGAGGCTTCGCTGCCGCTGGATCTGGCTGAGCTGATTGCCGATGCGCAGGCCGGTTTTGCACCGGGGGTGCTGACGCAGCCGGTCAGCGAGCCGCTGCTCGACTTCATGCTCGATCGCCTGCGCGGCCTGCTGAAAGACGCCGGTCATGCGCCGGATGCAATTGAAGCGGTACTCGCTCAGCGCCCGACGCGCATTGACCGTGTGCCGGCTAAACTCGCCGCCGTGCGTGACTTCCAGCGCCTACCCGAAGCGCTGGCGCTGGCCGCAGCCAACAAGCGTATCGGCAATATCCTCAAGAAGGCGGAGGGGCAACTTCCCGAGCCGGACGTGGCTTTGCTTCAGGAGCCGGCTGAAAAAGCACTGTTTGAGCGCGTTGTGCTGATTGCGCCGCTGGTTAAATCCCATGTGGCTAATGCCGACTACGCTGATGCACTCAAAGCCTTGGCTGCGGTGCGCACCGAGGTTGATCGCTTTTTCGATGAGGTCATGGTCAACGTCGATGAGCCGCTACTGCGCGCCAACCGCCTCGGCTTGCTCAAGGCCTTGTTTGATCAGC
>CAJBIL010000180.1 GCA_903953145.1 uncultured beta proteobacterium | reverse complement strand
TCGGGACGAGGGGATTGAGGTTGTTGCGATACCACACTTAAAAAATGAAGAACTCAATTAATGTATCCCACGCAGAATTTAATAGTTTACATAATACAAATTATGCGAAGTAAAGATATTCTTGAATATCTGATATCTTTTCAAATTGAGTGAAATGATGAATCCACTTTTAGTACCTGAACCGCTTGTTTTTGTCGACCTCGAAACGACCGGTGCAAACTTTGCGAATGACCGGATCATTGAAATTGGGCTGATCGAGGTTGATTTGAACGGTGCCCGCGAATGGAGCATCCTAATCAACCCCGAAACAAGTGTTTCCAGTTTTATTACGGGGCTAACGGGCATCGATACGGGAATGGTTGCTTCCGCGCCAAAATTTTCCGAGGTTGCGGCGCTGGTTGCCGAAAAATTGCATGGTCGTCTGTTCATTGCACACAATGCACGGTTCGACTACGGTTTCCTTAAGCGTGAATTCAAGCGTCTCGGTATTGACTTCCGGGCGCCATCTTTGTGCACTGTCAAGTTGTCACGAAAACTTTTTCCAGCGCATCACCGCCACAATCTGGATACGCTGGTTGAACGTCATGGATTGAATGTCGGAGATCGTCATCGGGCGCTGGCCGATGCTCGCGTTCTTTGGGAACTCTGGCAACGCTGGCATGAAGAACTTCCTGCGGACAATATCCGGCAGGCCGTCGCGCTCATCGTTGGACGGCCGGAATTGCCGCCACAGATCGATCCTGCAATCATCGATGACCTTCCCGAGGCACCAGGCGCCTTTGCCTTGTATGCAGAAGATGGTGCTTTGTTGCAGGTTAAGCGTTCAACCAATATCCGCCAGCAGGTTATTGCCAACTTTGCGCCGGCTTGCCGGGATACTGCGCTGGTGCGCAACATCTGGCGTATTGAATGGCATGAAGCGGCCGGTGAGCTGGGGGGACGGCTTTATGAGAATGAGTTGTCACGCTCAAACCGCAAGCCGGCCGATGAGTTGTGTTCCTGGCAATTGCTTCAGGTTGCAGAAGGAAACTTTCGACCGACACTGGTTTTTTCAAGCAACATGGATTTTGGTTCAACGGACGATCTGTTTGGACTCTATATGAACCGGCGTGAAGCGACTCAGGCCTTGCGCAAACTGGCTGAAGCGCATCATCTTTGCTACACACAACTGGGGCTTGGCGAACCGAATAAGGAGGGTGCATGTGTTGGATACAAACAAAAACTGTGTCGCGGTACTTGTATCGGTAAGGAAGCCGTTTCGCTGCACAGCGTTCGGTTGATGACAGCCCTGGCTAAATTCAAACTAAAAAAATGGCCTTACAAAGGCCCTATTGCGCTGGTTGAGCGCGATGAATTTGGTATGCGCGAGGACTTTCACCTTGTTGCCAACTGGCGTTATCTCGGTACAGTGCAGAACGAGCAAGCGTTATATGAAGGACTGGAGACTTCGGACAAAACTGCTTTTGACCCGGATATATACCGGATACTTAACAAGTTTATCCGGGCCGGAAAAGTCCGAATCATCACCCTGCCCGCTTCACTTTGAGACTTCAATAACAATACTTTTGCCACTATTAGCGCCTGCTGCACGCAGTTGCTTGGCAATATCCGTATTGTTTGTTTTTTCTGCCCAGTCCAGCGCTGTTTCGCCACTTTCAGTTTCTATATTTGTGTCGGCTTGGTGCTTGATTAGTACATCGACCACTTCACGATGTCCGTTACGAGCCGCGAGCAGCAGGGCTGTCGAGCCGTTTTCTGTGGCGGCATTGATTTCGCTTCCGCGCTTCAATAGGTATTCAACAATGGCTGCATGGCCGTTGAATGCTGCGTAACTGAGCGGCGACCAGCCATACATATTGACCTCTGCACCCGCTTCGACCAAGCGTTGAACAAATGGCAACTTTCCTGTAAATGCGGCCATGCGTAATGCCGTGTCGCCATTCCGGTTGCGCAGATTAAGCCGTGCGCGGCGCAAAATCAACTGATCGAGCAGTGCCGCGTTATTCTCCCTGACCGCCAGCATGACGAGCGAGTTGCCTTCAATATCAACCGTATTGACATCTACGCCTCGATTGAGAAAATCAACGACGGCGCCGGTATCGTCGGATTTGAGCGCTGAGAGCATTTCATCATAAACCCCCGCTTTAGCACCGATTGAAAAAGTGGCTGACAGGCTTAAAAACAGCAAAGAAAACAATAATTTTCGGGTCTTCATTGAGAAATTCTCGAGTGTACTTCTGGAAACAAACGGAAAAAATTCTCAGTTGTGGCAGCGACTACTTCCTCGAATTCCAGACCGCGCAAGCGCGCGATTTCTTCAGCGACATGTTTTACATAGCCGGGCTGATTTTGTCTTCCGCGATATGGGACAGGTGCCAGGTAGGGCGAATCCGTTTCGACCAGCAATCGGTCAAGAGGTACATTGCGCGCGACTTCTTTAATCGCCAGTGCATTTTTGAAAGTCACAATGCCTGAAAAAGAGATATAAAAGCCTTGATCCAGCGCTGCCTTGGCTACATCCCAGCTCTCAGTGAAGCAGTGCATGATGCCACCGACCTCCCCTGCCCCTTCCTCCTTCATTACTTGCAAGGTATCTGCCGCAGCATCACGCGTGTGAATCACCAGCGGCTTAATGCTCAGACGGGCGGCGCGGATATGTGTTCGGAAGCGCTCGCGCTGCCACTCGGGCGCGTCTTTGTGCCAATAGTAATCGAGTCCGGTTTCTCCAATGGCAATGACTTTCGGGTGCGAAGCCAGTTGCACGAGTTCATCGACGTTCGGTTCTCGAACATCGGTTGACTCAGGATGAACGCCGACTGAGGCGAAAATGTGCGGGTAAGTATCCGCCAGTATCAGAATACCCGGCAACTTCTCTAGATTAACGCCAATGCAGACAGCGCAACCGACGTCGTTATCGTGCATTTGTTGCAGTATTTGCGGGAGATTTACGACCAGATCAGGAAAGTCAAGATGGCAGTGCGAATCGACAAGCATGGGAAAGCCGTTAGATCGTGTGGGTCGGGCGACTTGATTGCATTACGCCACCCAGCAAGCCTTCAATTTTACGACGCGCTTCAATTCCACTTTCGTCGCTTTTGAACTGAACGCCGATCCCCTGAGCTTTACTGTTCTGGGCGCCTGGCGGGGTAATCCAGACCACAGCACCGGCAATCGGCAGCTTTGCCGGATCGTCCATCAGCGATAACAACATGAAAACCTCATCACCCAAGCCATAAATTCGCGATGTGGGGATAAAAATTCCCCCGTTACGCAAATGTGGCATATAAGCAGCATAGAGCGCTGATTTCGAGTTGATATTCAGCGAGAGAACGCTGGGGCGCGGTGGCGGGCTACTTGCGGCAGGCTTGGCAGTTTCTACGTCCGACATGTATGGCTTAAGTCATCCGGAAAAGCGCCGCGTAGCTTACGAAGAAATCTTCGAGAAACAATCGGCTGTTCAATGGTTGCTCACACTGTGCTTTATATTGTATCGCTTTCCTGTTGAATGCCAAGAGTTTTCGGCTATCTGCATCCTGTGCTGTTTGCTTGATAAGCGGGGCTTGGGTAACGAAGTAACGCAGCGGCAAACCTTCACTCGCCAGCAACAGGTCGAAGAGCCATTTTTGTGACCACTCGACCAGTCTTTTGAGCGGAGCAACCCCTTTTTCAGATTTAAGCACTTTATCAACGGCACCTGCTGCAAAAATCGGATCGATATTTTTGCCACGCGACATTTGGCTGATCAGCGCATCAAGCAGAATACGTTCTTCCGGCGCGCCTAACTCAACCGCCAGCAGAGGTGATCCACCGGCAAGTGCCAACCAGCGCTCGGCGTCATCGACACCGGACTGCCGCAACCATTCTGTAGCAAGCGATGGTGCGGGTTGCGTTACAGGGATCGTCTGACAGCGGCTACGAATGGTGGGCAGCAATCGGTCAGGCTCATTAGAAACCAATAAAAACAATGTATTTGGGATTGGTTCTTCAAGTGATTTAAGAAGTGAGTTTGCCGTTGCCCGATTCATCGCTTCGGCCGGATTAATCAAGATAATGCGGGCGCCGTGCCGGTGCGTACCGACATGAAGGAAATCATCAAGCGCACGCACTTGGCCAATCGTGATTTGCTGACTGGCTTTTTTGGTACGACTCGCTTCTTCGCTCTCAGCTTCCTCTTCGGCAAGCGCATCCGGTTGCAGCAAGCGGAAATCCGGGTGGTTTGACTGTGCCAGCCAGCCACAAGCAGGACAGGTGCCGCAGGCTTCACCGGCTGATGTAAGATTTTCGCAGAGCAGTGATTCGGCAAAACGGCGTGCCAGTTCAAACTTGCCGATTCCGCGCTGCCCGGACAGCAACAGGGCATGAGGCAGCTGGGCGCGTCGGGCGGCAAGGCGATTCCATGTCTCCCGGTGCAGATCGATTATGCTCATTAATGATGAATTATTAATGTTCATAAACAAATTCTTGAGATCGTTTCTTCAACTGATTTCTTGATTAATTCGAGCGACTGATCTGCGTTGATTACCTGAATACGTTGCGGCGCATTTGCTGCACGATCAAGGTAAGCGAGCCGTACTCGTTCGTGGAAATCGGCACGCTCCTGCTCAAAACGATCAAGATCGCGTGCCTGTGCCGAAATGCGCTGGCTGGCGACGGAAAGTGGTAAATCGAAGAGCAGCGTCAGATCCGGCTGTAAATGGCCATGCACCCATTGTTCAAGCTGGGCAAACTTATTTTTGTCGAGACCACGCCCGCCCCCCTGATAAGCATAGGTTGCATCGCTGAAACGATCACAGACGACCCAGTCGCCACGGGCCAGTGCAGGTTCGATAAGCTGCGCAAGGTGTTCACGGCGGGCGGCAAACATCAGCATGGCCTCCGTTTCAAGATGCATCGGCTCGCTGAGCAACAATTCGCGAAGTTTTTCGCCGAGCAGCGTACCACCGGGTTCGCGGGTTGCAACGACCGGCATCCCTCGGGTGCGAAGAAAATTGGTGACACCGGCAATGTGGCTGCTCTTGCCGGCCCCATCAATACCCTCGAAGGTGATGAATTTGCCTCTGCTCAATGTTTTCCACCTCTCTGGTAGCGTGTTACAGCCTGATTGTGCTCATCAAGTGTGCGTGAAAACTGGCTGCTACCGTCACCGCG
The DNA here is from genome assembly GCA_903953145.1 of uncultured beta proteobacterium. GTDB lineage: Bacteria > Pseudomonadota > Gammaproteobacteria > Burkholderiales > Rhodocyclaceae > CAJBIL01. Next base: position 5,331 of record CAJBIL010000180.1, on the reverse strand, counting down.
TGCAACGAAGTAAAGGGCCGGATTATCCGCCGGGTGTAAGGTCGCCTGTAGCGAAGCGAGGCCGGGCATGGCGATGGGTGTTGGCGGCAAGCCGCCTCGGGTATAGGTATTATAGGGTGTGTCGGTCAGCAGATCGCGCTTGCGCAAATTGCCGTCGAATTTCTCGCCGACACCGTAGATGACGGTCGGATCAGTCTGTAACAACATGCCTTGCCGCAAACGATTGGTGAAAACAGCGGCAATCAGGGCTCTGTCCGCTTCACGGCCGGTTTCCTTTTCAACGATCGAGGCCATGATCAACGCCTGATAAGGATCGCGATAAGGCAATCCAGCGGCTTTTGCTGCCCATTCGCGAGCAATATGCCGCTGCATGGCACGGTAGGCACGCGCCAGCACATCCAGATCGCTTGAGCGCTTTGAAAAAAGATAGGTATCAGGAAAAAACAAACCTTCAGCACGGCTACCTTCGGCGCCAATCCGTTGCAGGATATCGGCTTCCACAAGATTGGTACTGTCGTGCCGGATTTCCGGATGGGCATTGAGGCGATCACGCATCTGGCGGAAGGTCCAGCCTTCAATAAACGCGACTTCTGCCTGTGTCACATCGCCGCGTGTCAGTTTTTCCATGAGCAGTAGCGGCGTAATGCCGTCGCTGATTTCGTAACTGCCTGCCTTGATCGAGGTTTCGGCCCGTAGCATCTTGCCAAGCAGGATAAAAACCCAGGGATGAAGTGGCGCGCCGGCCTCGCTGATTTGCAGGGCGGCACTACGCAAGCCGCTACCAGGCGCAATGTGGAACTCAGCCGGTGCATTTTTTAGCTTGAGTGGCGAGTAAACAATCCAGACAAAAGCACCGCACGACACGGTGGCCAAAAGCGTACCCAGCAAAATCAGGTTTCTGAAAAATCGCAGCATTGATTCAGTGCGCTCCGAAGGCCGCAGCTTGTGGTGAAGAGGGTAAAGTTGGAGTGGCGATATAATATCCGAAAGGTTGCTTGTGAAACGCCGGTTTTATGAACTGATACCGCCACCAATGGTCAAAAACGCCTACCTTGTTTCGCGCATGAAACGCCAACGATAACCCGACGGGAAACTGCAACGATGAACTCCAATTGGCAAGAATTTCTAGGCGCTTCCGGTGCCTGTTTTGACAGTGGTCGCGTCCTTTCTTTTGGCAATATTGCATCAGAAGTGAGTGCCGCCCGTGATGCGACAATTATTGCGCCACTGACCCATCTTGGTTTGATCGAATGTGCCGGTGACGAGGCCAAGGCTTTCCTGCACAACCAGGTCACCAGCGACATCAACCATCTGGGCGCCGATGCTGCACAGCACTCTGCCTGGTGCTCGGCAAAGGGGCGGATGCTGGCAAGTTTTCTGCTATTTCGCAACGGGCCTGATTTCCAGCTGCAATTGTCGTCAGACCTTGTGCCGGCGATCCTGAAACGTCTGCAAATGTATGTTTTGCGGGCGAAGGTCAAAGTCACCGATATGTCGTCCCGCTTTGAATTGATTGGCTTGTCCGGCGTGCAGGCCGAAGCAGCCTTGCAGGAAGCCTCGTTGCCCATCCCGCAACGCTTGCTTGATACCGCCTCTTTTACCAATGGCAAAGTGATCCGCCTAGATAGCACGCGCTTTGAAATCGTGGTGAGCAGCGAGAGCGCAGCCGCGTTGTGGGAGAAACTGGCGGTCATTGCCCGGCCGGTCGGCACACCCGCCTGGCAGTGGCTGGACATTCAGGCCGGGATTCCTCTGATTACCGAGATGACCAAGGAAGAATTTGTCCCGCAGATGGCGAATTTCGACCAACTGGGTGGCGTCAGCTTTCACAAGGGTTGCTATCCGGGGCAGGAAATCATTGCGCGGACGCAATATCTCGGCAAAGTCAAACGCCACCTTTATCGCATCAGTGCTGCCGAGCCGATGGCGGCAGGCAATGCGATTTATTCCCCGGAAAACCCGGAGCACGCGTGCGGCATGGTCGCCAATGCAGCGCCCGCCCCCGGGGGAGGATATACAGCGCTGGCGGTGATTCAGGAGAATTTCGTCGAAGCCGGTGATCTTGAGCTTGGGGTACCGGGTGGCACCCGACTCGAAACGCAACTGGTGAAGTTTTAACCTTCGCAAATAGCAGATCGCCTCGATGTGTCTGATTCTGCTTGCCTGGCAGGTGCATCCCGACTATCCGCTGGTCGTTGCTGCCAACCGGGATGAGTTCTTTGCCCGATCTTCAGCACCGGCCGGGTTCTGGCCAGAATCGCCAGATATTCTGGCCGGACACGATCTTGAGGCTGGCGGTACCTGGTTGGGCGTTAGCCGGTCGGGGCGCTTTGCGGCGTTAACCAATTACCGCGAGGGTGGGAAACAGCGGGCAAACGCCCCGTCGCGCGGTGCGTTGGTTGCAGATTTTCTTGAGGCAAGAGGGGATGCGGGTGTAGACAACACCCCCGAGCCTTATCTGGCCCGCCTGGCAAAACGGGGGAATGATTACAACGGTTTTAACCTGTTTGTCAGTGATGGTGATCGGCTTGGCTATTACAGCAATCGTGGGGCTCAGCCACGCTGGCTAAGGCCAGGCATTTACGGTTTGTCCAACCATCTGCTGGATACGCCCTGGCCCAAGCTGGCGAGCGCCAAAGCAGCATTTGCCACGGCATTGGATGATCTCCCGGCACAGAACGCATTTTTCGGGTTGCTCGCTGACCAGGAGATTTTTCCCGACATACATTTGCCGGAAACCGGCGTGCCGCTTGCGTGGGAGCGGATTTTGTCGGCAATTTTTGTCGGCTCACCAGATTACGGAACACGGGCGTCGACCTTGCTGACGATACGCAAGGATGGTCTGGTTACATTAACTGAACGTAGCTTCGGCGCCGGCTCAATCGCGCTTGGCGAAGTGCGTGAAAGTTTTCACGCTTCGGTGATATCGACCGGCGTGTAGGCCGGCACCAGATCGAAGAGATCGACAATATCGGCATTACGCATGCGAATACAGCCATGCGAGCCGGGTACGCCCATCGTTGCGTTGTCCGGGCTGCCGTGGATGTAGATGTAACGGCGCATTGTATCGACGCAGCCACGCCGGTTCTTGTCAGGTTCGCAGCCCGATAGCCAGAGAATGCGGCTAAGAATCCAGTCGCGACCGGGATACTGGCTGTCCAGCGCCGTGCTGTAAATCTCACCGCTTGGCCGCCGGCCAACAAATACGGCGTTCTCCGCTTGCCCGGCACCAATTTTGGCGCGAATCAGATGTTGCCCGCGAGGCGTGCAATAGCTGCCGGAAACCTCCCCTGCCCCCTTGCTTGCCGTCGACACTGAATAGCGACGCAAGACCTGGCCGGCGTCATCGAGCAACGTCAATGTCTGCTCTCGCAGTGAAATCCTGATCTGCATGACTAAGGCGCCCGCCTAGCGCGACGTTCGGCGAAGAACGCGGAGAGCATCTGGCTGCATTCTTCGGCCAGTACGCCGCCCAGCACTTCAGTGTGGTGGTTCAGTCGTTCAACGGCAAAAAGGTCAACCACACTGCCATGCACCCCGGTTTTCGGGTCACGTGCGCCATAGATAACGCGTGCCAGCCTTGCGTGCAGGATGGCACCGGCGCACATGGCACAAGGTTCGAGGGTGACAAAGAGTTCGCAGCCGGGTAAACGGTAGTTGTCGAGATTGCGCCCGGCGTCGCGCAGGGCGGCAATTTCGGCATGGGCGGTTGGGTCGCTTTCACCAATGGGCGAGTTGAAGCCGCGCCCGACAATCACGCCGTCACGCACAACCAGGGCGCCCACTGGCACTTCACCAAGGCATTCGGCGGCCCGCGCCAGGGAAATCGCCTCACGCATGAAATATTCGTCATTCATCGGATTAATTTTACCTTTGCTGTTCCTGCATCAGCGACTTCAGCTGTTCAAGCAAGGCATCGCGCAGGTCATGGAGTTCGCCGAGCCGGCGGGTGTCTCGCAGATCGCACAACTCAACCGCCAGCGTGTGGATTTGTGCATGTACGCGTTCGATGACCAGGAATGCCGGCTGCTCACCGTGACGGGCTCGTCCTTCGCTATTCAGCCACACACCAAAACGGCAGCGGTGATGATCCAGCGGTGGCGCGGCTTTGCGCTCGTCCCGAAGATGGTTTTCCAACGCCATTATCCAGGCACGGTGCTCGACACCGGCAAAGAGCAAAGGTAAATCGTCGCGACTGAAGGAAGATCGGCCGCCCCACTCGGGGTCAGGACGCCAGGTGACGGCCCAGGCCGGAATGTCGATAGCCGGCATCGGGCGGGCAATGCCATAGCCCTGCGCGAGTTCACAACCGAGTTGCAGCAGCATTTCACCGTGCTGAATGGTTTCAACGCCTTCTGCGATTACCTGCCTGCGAAACGCGCTGGCCAAGCCAAGCACGCCTTCAAGAATGGCAAGGTCGTCAGGGTCGTCGAGCATGTCGCGGACGAAGCTCTGGTCAATCTTGAGCTGATGAACCGCGAGGCGTTTCAGATAGGTGAGCGAGGAATAACCTGTGCCGAAGTCGTCGAGTGCAAACATCACGCCAATCTCGCGACAGGCTTCGATGAGTTGCGAGACGCCGGCCAGGTCTTCCAGCGCACTGGTTTCAAGTACCTCCAGCTCAAGATCACCCGTTTTTACGAGCGGATGCGCGGCCAGCAAGGTGCGCAGACGATCAACAAAATTTGGCTGCTGTAACTGGCGGGCGCCGATATTGACGCTCACGGGAATGTTCAAACCGGCGGCACGCCAGGTGGTGACTTGCTTGAGCGCTGTATCGATCACCCATTCACCCACTTCGACGGCGAGCGGATGATCTTCGATAACGGGCAGGAAAACGGCTGGGGCAAGCAGCCCCTGTTCGGGATGCTGCCAGCGGATCAGCGCCTCTGCGCCGATCACCACGCCGGTACGCATATTTACTTTGGGCTGGTAATAGAGGACGAATTCGCGTTCGGTCAGAGCGCGCCGGATACGCTCCAGGCTTTCGTGATGACCACGTACGCTGCTGTCCTGTTCCGCGTCAAAAACGTGGTAACGGTTTTTACCAGCCAGTTTGGCCTGATACATGGCCTGATCAGCCTGGCGAAGCAATTGGTCGGCATCCACTTCGTCGGCCTGCGGGTAGAAGGTGACGCCGACACTGGCTGAAACCTGAAGGGTGAAATCACCGATAGGCACCGGTTGAGCCGCAGCAACCAGCAAACGGCTGAGCATCGGCAGACTGGCGGCGACGTCCGCGAGGTCTAGCAAAATGGCGACAAACTCGTCACCACCAAGGCGCGCCAGCGTATCACCTTCACGCAGGGAATCTTTCATGCGTGCGGCCAG
>CAJBIL010000179.1 GCA_903953145.1 uncultured beta proteobacterium | reverse complement strand
GTTGGCTTCGGCCTCGGCAACGACCGCGCCCACCTGCAATCCCGACTCGGCATCTCACTGGCGCACCTTCTTGACCTCGGCGTAGCCTTGAAAAATGGCGAACGCAAAGGCGTGCTCGGCGCCAAATCCGCCGTCGCCGCCGTCTTTGGCCAGCGCCTGCAAAAATCGAAGAAAGCCACCACCTCAAACTGGGCCAATCCCCGCCTCACCGAACGCCAGATTCTCTACGCCGCCAACGATGCCCATGTCGCATTGCGCGTTTATCGGGCATGGCAGGCTGACAAATAAGCCCTCTCGTGGTGCAGCGACAGCAGGAACGCGCTAAAGTTGCAGACTCAGCATTGCCGATTGATGTAAACCTCCTCCCCGTGAGCCTGAAAAACCCGTGAAAACCCCGCAATGGCGCTCACTCGAAACCCGGGTGACCCTTTTCACGCTGGCGATCTTCCTGGTCAGCATCTGGTCACTGGCGCTCTATGCCAGCCGGATGCTGCGCGAGGATATTCAGCACATGCTGGGTGAGCAGCAGTTTTCGACCGTTGCCTTTCTCGCCGCCGAGGTCAATCGGCAACTGCTGGACCGCTCCCGCGCGCTGGAAAACGCAGCCGCCAGGCTGACCCCGAAAATGATTAGCAATCCTGCCGCCGCTCAGGCTTTTCTCGAACAACGGCAGGCGCTTCAGGGGATGTTCAACGGGGGAATTTTTGTCACCCGGATCGATGCGACAGCGATTGCCGATACGCCACGCACGGCAAAGCGGCTCGGCGTAAATTATGCGGAGCGCGATTACATCAGCATCCCGCTCAAAGAAGGGCGCCCGACGATTGGCAAGCCCGTCATCGGCAAGGGGCTGAAAACACCGGTTTTCGGCATCGGCGTGCCGATTCGCGACGCTCAGGGCAAGGTCATTGGCGCACTGGCGGGGATCACCAACCTGGCGCAGCAGAATTTTCTTGATGGCTTTACGGAAAACCACTACGGCAAAACCGGCGGCTATCTGCTGGTCGCGCCGCAACACCGGCTGATTGTCACTGCCACTGACAAAAGCCGCATCATGGAAGCCTCCCCGCAGCCTGGCGTATTTCCATTGATTGACCGTTTTCTGCAAGGCTGGGAAGGCTCGGGGGTTGGCATCAACCCGCGCGGCATTGAAGTGCTGGCCTCGGCAAAAAGCGTCCCCGCTGCCGGCTGGTACGTCAATGTTGCGCTGCCCACCACGGAGGCCTTTGCGCCGATTATCGACATGCAGCAGCGCATGCTGTGGGCCACCCTGCTGCTGACGCTGCTGGCCGGCGGACTGACTTTATGGATGATCCGGCGTCAGCTTTCACCGATGCGGGTTGCCGCCAAAACACTGATCACACTGTCACGCAACGGCCGGACACCACAGCCCTTGCCGGTCGTCAGGCACGATGAAATCGGCGCCCTGATTGGTGGATTCAATCAACTGCTGGCGTCACTCGGCCAACGCGAGGCCTTGCTCAAACAGATTTTTGACACCTCCAGCGTGGCCATTTTTGTCGTTGATATGCAGGGCCGCATCACACAGGCCAACCAGCGCATGGCCGAGATGTTCGGCTGCGATCTGGAGAGCCTGCTGCACAAGGAATATGTCGCGCTGGTGCACCCCGGCGAACGTGAAATCAGCCGGCAAAAAATGCGGGCGCTGCTCGATAGCAACATTGCCTCGGTCGACGTCGACCGGCTGTATTGGCGCACCGATCAGACCGAATTCTGGGGGCACCTGACCGGCAAGCGGTTTTACGACGCCAATGGCAACGAGTGCGGCCTGGTTGGCGTGATTGCCGACATTACCGTGCGCAAACAGGCCGAGCAGAAAAACCAGCTCGCCGCCAGCGTGTTCACCCATGCCCGGGAAGGCATCCTGATTACCGATGTCGGTGGCACGATCATCGATGTCAATGAAGCCTTCAGCCGGATTACCGGCTTCAGCCGCGCTGAAGCACTCGGCCAGAACCCGCGCATCCTCAGCTCGGGCAAGCAGGACAAGACGTTTTACGAAGAAATGTGGCGTGACCTGATCGAGAAGAGCCACTGGTACAACGAGATCTGGAACCATCGCAAAAACGGTGAGCTGTATGCCGCAATGATGACCATCAGTACCGTGCGGGATGAACAGGGTGCGCCCCTCCAATATGTGGCGCTGTTCTCCGACATCACCGCGATCAAGGCACATCAACGCCAGCTCGAACACATTGCCCACTATGACGCGCTGACCAACCTGCCGAACCGTGTCCTGCTGGCGGATCGCCTGCGGCAGAGCATGATTCAGACACAGCGGCGCGACCGGCGGCTGGCCGTCGCCTATCTCGACCTCGATGGTTTCAAGGCAATCAACGACCATCACGGGCACGAAGCCGGCGATCAATTGCTGATCGCCCTGGCCAGCCGGATGAAGCAGGCGCTGCGCGAGGGCGATACGCTGGCCCGCCTCGGTGGCGACGAGTTCATCGCCGTGTTGCAGGACCTGGCCGACGTAGCGTCCAGCGTGCCGATGCTCAACCGCCTGCTCGCCGCAGCAGCACAGCCGGTGCATGTGGGCGATCTGGTGTTGCAGGTTTCGGCCAGTATTGGCGTCACCTTCTACCCGCAGGCCGACAACGTGGTCGATGCTGACCAGTTGCTGCGCCAGTCCGACCTGGCCATGTATCAAGCCAAGGTGGCCGGCAAAAACCGCTTCCATGTTTTCGATGCCGAGCAGGACAGCAGCGTGCGCGGCCATCACGAAAGCATGGAGCACATCCGCCAGGCCTTGAGCGCGCAGGAATTCGTGCTTTATTACCAGCCCAAGGTGAATATGCGTACCGGCAAGGTGGTTGGCGCCGAAGCGCTGATCCGCTGGCAGCACCCGGTGCAGGGCTTGTTGCTGCCGGGCGTTTTCCTGCCGGTGATCGAGGATCAGCCGCTGGCGGTCGACATCGGCGAATGGGTGATCAATAGCGCACTGGCCCAAATGGCGCAGTGGCGCGCGGCCGGGCTGAATATCCCGGTCAGCGTCAATGTCGGCGCCCGCCAGTTGCAGGACGCCGATTTTGTTAATTTCCTGCGTGGCCGGCTGGCTGAACACCCCGACCTGCCGCCCGGCAACCTCGAACTGGAGGTGCTGGAAACCAGCGCGCTGGAAGACCTCGCCGGCGTCTCGCAGGTGATTGAAGCCTGCCGGGAGATTGGCGTGATGTTTGCGCTCGATGATTTTGGCACCGGCTATTCCTCGCTGACTTACCTGAAACGTCTGGCGGTCAACATGCTCAAGATCGACCAGAGCTTTGTGCGCGACATGCTGGACGACCCGGACGATCTGGCGATTCTGGAAGGCGTGCTTGGTCTGGCCGGTGCATTCCGTCGCCAGGTAATCGCCGAAGGCGTGGAAACCGTCGAGCAGGGCGAAATGTTGCTGCGGCTGGGTTGCGAGCTGGCGCAGGGCTACGGCATTGCCCGCCCGATGCCGGCGGCCAGCTTGCCGGCATGGGCGCAAGCCTGGCGCCCGGAGGCCGACTGGCACGCCAAGCCGGCGGTCAGCCGCGATAATCTGCCGCTGCTTTTTGCCAGCGTTGAACACCGCGCCTGGGTGATGAGCATTGAAACGCATCTCAGGGACACCAGCAAAGCGGTGCCACCGCTCGACCCGCAGAAATGCCGCTTCAGCGATTGGCTCAGGGCAGCTGCTGAAAGCCATCATGGCGAACACCTGGCGTTCCAGTCAGTTGACCCGATCCACCAGCAAGTGCATGCGCTGGCTGCCGAGTTGCTGGCGCTCAAGGCCACCGGGCAAGGCGCTGAAGCATTGGCCAGGTTAGGCGAATTGCATCATTTGCGTGATACGCTGGTCGAGCAGTTGAAAGCGCTGGTAGCGCAACCAGTGGCGCGAGGAATCCACACATGAAACTGAAAACCAAAATCTGGCTGTTACTGGGCATCGTCATGAGCGTCGTGCTCATCACCGACCTCGCCTTCACCTACCGGAAACTCGCCGACGAGCTGCGAATCGCCACCGAATTCGAC
>CAJBIL010000178.1 GCA_903953145.1 uncultured beta proteobacterium | reverse complement strand
GGGCGGAAAGTCCGTCTAAACCACGGCTGTGGACAATGGCGAGCGGCATGATGAGAAGACTGGGGAAATGAGGAGAGTCAGCAGTCTAACAGGCTGCTGAATTTCTCTGCCTGCCGATGATGGGTGGATGCTGAAATGGATAAACGCCGGATAAGGCTGCACAGTGACAGCTAGCTAGATTGCATCTACAGTTTGATTGACGTTAAGTAGTAGTGCATCTACAATTTGCTTATGGTCACTTACGACGAGACGAAACGCCAAGCCAATATCCGCAATCATGGTTTTGATTTCGTTGGCTGCGAGGTCGTTTTTGCCGGCTTCACCGTTACCCGTGAAGATGTGCGTGATGCCTATGGCGAATTACGTTTACAGACACTGGGGCTGTTGGGCGGTGCAGTGGTGTTTGTAGTGCATACCGAACGTGGCGACGCTGACCACGTTATTTCGATCAGAAAGGCAGAAAAACATGAAGAACGAATCTACTGGAAAAATTATCCCGGCTGATCCGGACTGCCCGAGCACGACGGTGGCCGATTGGGACGGGGCAACGCTCAAGCAGGCCGGAGTCGTGGTGGGTACAGCGCGTACACGGGGCCCGAATCGCCGGCCGACGAAAGAGCAGGTAGCCGTGCGCTATAGCCCGGATGTGCTGGCCTTCTTCCGCGCTACCGGCGCGGGCTGGCAGACGCGCATGGATGAAGCCTTGCGCGAGTGGGTCAGGTCGCATTCTCCGGTATAGGAGGGCGTCGTATTTCCATCGTTGCACGTGGATTGGGCAGGTAAAAATCTGCCCTTGGCGCAAGCTCAGATCATCACAAACGAGTTATTGGCATGGGAAATCAACTTGAACTGCTTGAGGCAGAAGCACTGCAACTGACAGCCTGTGAGCGTGCAGCTTTCGCTCAGGTATTACTCGCGAGTCTCGACGAAGATGCTGAGCTTGAAGAAGCGTGGGCCGCCGAGACCGAGCGCAGAATCTCTGACATTGAGTGCGGCGCGGTACAGCTAATTCCTATTACTGACGCCCTTTCTCAGCTACGTACTGCCGAAAAAGGGCACCAATGCACCCTTGATCCCCTTTGCCTCGATCAGAAAACCCGCAAATAATCGGTCAATCCTTCATTGCTTCGATCTGGATGGCAATTTTTACTTCATCGCTCACTGCCGGTACATATTTGGTGATGCCGAATTCGGCACGCTTGATGGTGGTTGTGGCATTGGCGCCGCACATTGGTTTTTTATTCATCGGATGCGGCGCGCATTTGAAGGCGTCGATCTTCAGGCTGACTGGCCTGGTGACGCCGTGCATGGTGAAGTCGCCTTCGGCGCCAACCAGTTGCTCGCCGTCGAATTTGAGCGATTTTGATTTGAAGGTAATGCTTGGAAACTGTGCCACGTCGAAGAAGTCTTCGCCTTTGAGGTGTTTGTGCAGGTCTTCGAGGCCGGTATCGATTGATGCAGCGTCGATCACAACATCAACACTGCCGGACTTGGCGGCGATGTCGAGCATGATTTTGCCGCTCGTTTTGTTGAAACGGCCACGCTGGGTCGAGAAGCCCAGGTGGTTGACCTCGAAGCTAGGGAAGGTGTGGCGTGCGTCGATGGTGTAGCTGTCTGCGGCGAGGGCGGATGCCGCGATGGTTGAACTGAGCAGGGCGATGAGCAGTTGGCTTTTCATGGGTGATTTTCCGTTGGATTTGAGGGATGAGGGTTGCGGTTTGGGGTACTTGATGCGGGGTACAAAATGCTTATCGGGTGCTGGAAGCGCCGGTAACAAAAAGCTTGAATTTGACCTGGACTTCGTCGGCGACCGTCGCCGTATCGGCCCAGGCGCCTTCACCGATCTTGAATTGCAGCCGGTTCAGCACAAAACTGCCGTCAAACAAGGCACCGCCGGCTTCCTGCTTGATGCTGAAGGGCGCGACCACGTCCCGCGTTGTGCCCTTGATGGTCAGTTTGCCGAGTGCTTCGTAGCGGTTGTTGCCCAATGGCCGAACCTGGCTGGAGACGAAAGTGGCTTTCGGGAAGGTGGCGGCGTTGAACCAGCTCTTGCCTTTCACCTCGCTATCAGCGTCGTCACTGCCGGTGTCGATACTGGCGAGATCGATCTCGAACTGCGCTTTCCCCGCTTCCGGTCTGGCCGGGTCAACAGTAATTTTTGCGTCGAATTTTTTGAAGCGGCCATCGACCGGAACGCCCATCTGTTTCGACACAAAGGTGATCTGGCTCTTCGCCGGATTAAGTTGAGTCAGTTCGGCCGCGCTCACCGTGCCGGCCGTCAGCATGGTTGCGAGCAGTAGCTTGTGCGTTATTTTCAAGCGCATCAGGCGCCTCCCTTGTAGCGAAAAGTCATCCGGCGCAAGGTATCGTCGCGCTCGATAAAGTGATGTTTTAGCGCGCCGGCAATGTGTGCTCCGACCAGCAACAGCAAAGCAAAGTTCAGTGCTTCATGGACTGCTTGCAGCAAATTACCGAGTTCCTTGTCTTTGCCGAGCAGATCCGGCAGCGGGATAACGCCAAACCAGACGGTCTGGAAGCCTTTGGCCGAGCTCATCAGCCAGCCGGAAATCGGGATCGCGAAAAGAAGCACATAAAGCAGGTGATGAATGCTGTGCGCTGCAATTCGCTGCCAGCGCGGCATGTCAGGCATGGCCGGTGCCGGATGGCTGAAACGCCAGGCCAGGCGTGTTGCTGCGGCGAACAGGATCGTGATGCCGATCCATTTGTGATACGAGTAAAGCTGTAGTTTGGTCGGCGATAGTGGCAGCTCGTGCATATACACACCGAGCGGAAAAGCACCAAAAATCAGCAGTGCCATCAGCCAGTGCAAGGCAATGGCGGTCCGTGTGTAATGTTGCGCCTGCCTCATTCCGCCGGCCGCTCCAGCGCATCGAGACGGGCTTCGAGCGCTTTGATTTTTTCACGCGTGCGCAGCAATACCTGCGTTTGAATATCGAATTCTTCCCGGCTGATCAGGTCAAGCCGCGTGAAGAAACTCGATAGCAGCGCCTTGGCATTCTTTTCAATATCGGCGACCGGGCTTGCGGCGATCACACTGCCCAGCCGGGCGGCAAGTTCTTCAAGAATTTTTGGGTCGAGCATTTGCAGTCTCTTTCGTGAAAATTTCGTAAAAATCAGGCGTCAAAAATAAAGTCTAGCACAGCGAATTCGGATGAGCTTTTTGGGTGCGTCGACTCGCACCTTGATGGTGCGACAGTGGTTTGTGGCGCGCCAAAGAAGGGCGGCTAACAATAGTGGCGCATCGGTTAATTTGTTAAGTAACTGAAATGTAATAAATAAATCATCTGGCACGGCTAATGCTAAAGATTACCCGCAAATCTTAATTCGCCCTTTTATTATTACTTTAGGAGTACCTGATGAAAAAGACCCTGATCGCCAGCGTTCTGTGCGCTGCATTTGCTATGCCTGCTATGGCCCAAACTGCTGCACCGGCTGCTGCTGAAGCCGCTCCGGCGCCAGCGTTGACCGCCAACATTGGTCTGTTCAGCAGCTACCGCTTCCGTGGTATTGACCAGACATTCGGCAAGCCGGCACTGCAAGGCGGCTTTGATTACAACCACAGCAGTGGTTTCTACGTCGGTAACTGGAACTCCAATGTCCAGTCGGGCGCCGGTTTCCCGGATGGCAATCTGGAGATGGATTTCTACGGCGGTTACAAGCAGGCTTTCGGTGACTTCGGTATCGACGTCGGCGCGATTTACTACTACTACCCGGGTTCGGAAGCGCGCGGGATGACCGGCGGTGCCAATACCGGTGCCGTGAATAACAAGGAAGTTTACCTTGGCGGCTCGTGGAAGTTCCTGTCCCTGAAATACTTCCACTCGGTGGATGATTATTTCAGCGCACGCGGTACGGCTGGTCAGCGCACCACTGGCTCGAACTACCTCGATCTTTCGGCCAACTATGATCTCGGCAATGGCTGGGGTATCAATGGCCACGTCGGTCAGTTCAACTTCAAGGATGTTACCAACGGCGATTACACCGACTGGAAGCTTGGCGTAACCAAGGATATCGGTGGCTGGGTGATCGGTGCTTCTTACATCGACACCAACGCCAAGGGTACTTGCGGCGCGGCCAGTCAGCCTTATTGCTTCGCCAATTCGGCATCTGACACGGGTGTTGGCGTGAATGCCGGCAGCAAGACCAAAGATGCCGGCAAGGGTATCGCCGTTGTCTCCGTCAGCCGTTCGTTCTAATCCGAAACATACTTGAGATCGGGGGCGGTTCCTTTCGCCTCCCGACAGGGAGTTCAACATGAAAATGGTTACCGCCATCATCAAGCCGTTCAAGCTTGACGAAGTGCGTGAAGCGTTGTCCGCCATCGGCGTGCAGGGCATCACCGTCACCGAGGTCAAGGGTTTCGGTCGGCAAAAGGGTCACACCGAGCTTTATCGTGGCGCCGAGTACGTCGTCGACTTCCTGCCCAAGGTCAAAATTGAAGCTGCGATCAAGAATGAGCTGGTCGAACAGGTGATCGAAGCGATTGAAAAATCGGCCAGTACCGGCAAAATCGGTGACGGCAAGATTTTCGTCTTCGATGTCGAACAAGTTATCCGCATCCGCACCGGCGAAACCGGTGAGGAAGCGATCTAAGGAGCCCGTCATGAGACGCATTTTTGCAATGCTCGCACTGCTTGGCGCCGTAACCATCAGCGCACCGACGTGGGCGGATGATAAAGCAGCGGCTGCGCCTGCCGCCGCCGCAGTCGTTGCTGCGCCGGTCGCTGCCGCCGCGCCTGCTGCAGCCCCGGCGGTTGCTGAAGCTGCACCTGCTGCTGCCGCTGCGCCAGCGCTCGTCGCCAACAAGGGTGATAACGCCTGGGTCATGATCAGCGCTGCGCTGGTCATCCTGATGTCGATCCCTGGTCTGGCCTTGTTCTACGG
>CAJBIL010000177.1 GCA_903953145.1 uncultured beta proteobacterium | reverse complement strand
CGCCGTCACAATCTCGGTCTGCCGTGTATCGGTTGAAAATCGCTGCTTTGGAGGTGCTTGTTGCATTCGAGCCGCCCTGGTAAGTATTTGATCACTTACCATTGTAGCAGCAACATTAGGGTTTACTTATTTTTATTTAATGCGTAGAAATAAAAAAGCCACCTGCCCTGTAGGGCGCATGGATGCTTGATCTAGCACATGCACTCTCTGGAGAGTCAATGAATACGGGCATCTTCAAGCATCACCCTCGCCCGGCTCAGACGTTGAAACGCGCCAGTACGCTGTTCAATTCGGCAGACATGCGCTGAAAGTCTCCTGCTAAAAAAGGATCAACACTACCGGCATTTTTCGTCAGCAACTGATATCCGGCGCCGACCGATATAATGACAACCCTTCGATCCAACCTCAGGTTAACGTCATGTCCAGCGCGATGCCTAGCGCCCTTTTCAGCGGGGTTTTCAACTTGATTTTCAACGGATTCCAAAAAAATACGGCACCCGCCCGCTCCGTATCCCGCACAGCGGCGCTACTGCTCCTGCTTTGCCTGCTGCTTGGCGTGCCGTCGCTCTGGGCGGCCAACGAGCCCCCGGCGAAGGAGGCAACGCTTGAGTTCAATTTCAGACCGATCTTCACGTTTCGCGGTAACTATGCCGGGGCGACGCCGGAAGTGCGCTCGAAACGCGCTTATGAACGCCTCAACCGGTTAACGCCGGAACAGATGCAACAGCCGATTGAGCGTGTTTCAGCTGTCATCGACGGGCTGCCGGCCATCGCCCTGCGCAGTGGCGACATCGTGCTACTTACGGTGCTGGCCAGCGATCTTGATCCGGAGGAAAAGCTGACGCTGAACGAGGCGGCTGACCGTGCCGAAGCGCGCTTGAAAGAGGTGCTGCATACCGAGCAGGAACAACGGCGACCCATGGCATTGTTAAAAAGCATCGCGCTTGCCACGGTAGCGACACTGCTGGCCTTTTCCCTGCTCTGGATGATCCGGCGGGCGGCCGGGTTTCTGGTGGGGCGGCTGCAACGCAGCATCGACCACGAGGATGCCTCCGAAACACTACGCTGGGCGCACCACGCGTGGCTGCTGGTACAGCGCATCGCGCAACTGCTGATGGGTGTTCTGTGGCTGAGCGTCGGTTATCTGTGGCTGACTTTTGTGCTCTCCTGCTTTCCGGTCACCCATCCGTTGAGTGAGAAACTCGGCGGCTTTCTGCTTGGCCTTTTTGAACTGGTCGGCAACGGCATGCTGCATGCAATTCCGGGCCTGGTGACGGTTATTGTGGTGCTGTTCCTGACTAAAACACTGAACGATGTGCTGGCTAATTTCTTCGACGGGGTCGTCGAAGGACGGACGAAAGTGGCCGGGATGCACCAGGAAACGGCCAGTGCAACGCGACGTATCGTCAGCATCGTCATCTGGGGTTTCGGCATTGCGGTGGCTTATCCGTACATTCCGCTTTCCAACAGCGAGGCCTTCAAGGGGCTATCGGTGATGTTCGGGTTCATGCTCACGCTCGGCTCGGCTGGCATCGTCAATCAATTGATGAGCGGCCTGGTGCTGGTTTATTCGCGCGCCCTGTCGGTTGGCGACTTTGTTGACATCGGCGGTACCGTCGGTGTGGTGAGTGAGGTCGGCGTTTTGTCGACCAAGATCATCGATATGCGCAATGAGGAAGTGACGATCCCGAACGCCGTGCTGGTTGGCAACTCGATCCGCAATTACTCGCGGCTGGCCGGCGAGCGCGGCACGCTGGTCTCGACCAAGGTGACGATTGGCTACGACACGCCGTGGCGACAGGTTCACGCGATGCTGGTCACCGCAGCAGAGCAGACACCCGGCCTGCGCCTGACCCCAACGCCGTTTGTTTATCAACGCGGGCTGGCTGATTTTTATGTGGAATACGAGTTGTTCGCCTATATGGATAAACCACTCAACCGCGTACCAACGCTCTCGGCACTGCATGGCAATATTCAGGATCAGTTCAGTCTGTACGGCGTGCAGATCATGTCGCCGCACTTTATGGAGCAGCCCAAAAACAACGTCGTAGTGGCGCCCGAACAATGGCACGCGGCACCGGCAAAACCACCGGCAGATGCGGTGGCGAATGCTGCGGCAGGCCAACCGCGTGCTGACATTTAATCCGTATTAAACCGCGTTGCCATCCATCATGATTTTGCAGCGCCGGGCGCTGACGCTATGCGTTTTGGCAACGCTTAACCTTGCCCTGCCGGCGGGGGCCGAAACACGTGTCATTGCACCGGAAGCAGTGCGTGATCTGCTGGTCAATTATCTGTCTTTAAGCGGCGCGGAGAGTGGGCCGCTGGACGAAACCGCTCGGGTCAGCCTGGGACGGAGGCTGCGCAAGGAAGCCACGGCGCTGTTAGCGACAGAGGGCTATTTCTCGCCGCAGATTGCGCTGAGCGATAGCAATGAAAACAAAGACAGTAAAGACAGCAATACCAGCCTCGTTCTAAACGTTATCCCCGGGCCACGCGCGCAGATCGGCAGCCTGAAAATCGAGATCCACGGGGCGCTCAACAGCGAACGCCGCCGGCAGTTGATCGAATCCTGGTCGCTGCCCAGCGGCGCTGCTTTCCGCCAGTCCAGTTGGGATGCCGCCAAGCAGAACCTGCTGCGTGAGCTGTTATCAGTCGATCATGCTGCTGCCCGATTATTGTCGAGCCAGGCCGAGGTCGATGTCGAGACCGCGCAGGTTAATCTGCAACTGGTCTACGATGCCGGCCCGCTTTACCGCTACGGCGAGATTCGCATCGTTGGCCTGCAACGTTACCCCTCAGCACTGGTTGAGCGTTACAACGATCATCTGCACCCGGAGTCACCTTACCGGCAGGAAGATCTGCTAGCGGTACAGACCGCGCTGCAAAATACGCCCTACTTTGCCTCCGTATCGGTTGAACTTGGGCATAACGAGTTGCCGGGCGAAGAAAACGCAGAAAACCCGGCAAGCCTGACAAACCTGACAAATCCAGTCGGTGATTTACAAGTCCCCGTCATCATCCGGCTGCGCGAACGGGCGCCTTACAATATCGCCTTTGGCGCCGGGGTCAGCTCGAATACCGGTGCCCGCGTTGAAGGCAGTTTCCGCAGTGCCGACTTCCTGCATCGCGCCTGGGAATTCAATACCGGCATGCGCATCGAGCAATTGCGTCAGAGTGCTTACGCCGACCTGTTTTTACCGCCGGATCGCCAGCAGCAGCGCGACAGTGTCGGCGCCGTTGTCGAAAAGTCCGACATCCAGGGGCTGGGCATCGAGCGCGTCGCCTTTGCCGCCTCGCGCGTGCAATTGCGCGGCAGCATCGAGCAACGACTTGGGCTCAACTGGCAGAACGAACAGCAATCACCATCAGGCGCGGCTTCAAGCACCAACCGAGCACTTACCGCAACGACCGGCTGGCTCTGGCGTCATGCCGATGACCCACTGGACGCCAGCGAAGGCATCGTTGCCCAGTTGCAACTGGGTGGATCGGCGAAGGCCGTGCTCTCCGACCAGAATTTTCTGCGCTCGTATTTCCGCTATAGCCAGGGCATTCCGCTCGGCAAGTCGAATGGCCTGCTGCTACGCGGCGAGGTCGGCCTCACCGCAGCAACCTCACGGCAAGGCATTCCGCAGGATTATCTGTTCCGTGCCGGCGGCAGCAATTCTGTGCGTGGCTACAGTTACCAGAGCCTCGGGGTAAAGGAAGGTTCAGCAACACTGGGCGGCCGCTACCTGCTGAGCGTGAGCGCTGAATACACGCACTGGATCGATGCCCAATGGGGGGTGGCAACATTTATTGACGCCGGCCAGGCCGCCGACAATCGCGATGTTTTCAAGCTGGCGCCGGGTTACGGTATCGGTGCACGCTGGAAAAGCCCAGCCGGGCCGCTGGCGGTTGATCTGGCGTGGGGGCAACTGGATAAAACCTTGCGCCTGCACTTTTCGCTGGCCGTGCCTTTCTGAGACGCTGAAAATGCCGGACAACACCTCGGATTCAGCAAATATCGCAACGACCACGCACCAGCGCGGCTGGCGCTGGCTCACCGTCACGACCGCCATCGTGTTGCTAACGCTGGGCTGGCTGGGCGGTAGCGAAAGCGGTTTTGCGGTTATCTGTAGTGCGCTCTCACAATTCACCGCAGGACGATTACAGGTTGAAGCACCCGGCGGTCGCCTGCTCGGCGACTGGCAGGCGCAGTCGATACGCTGGAAAGATGCGGCTCTGGACGTCGAAATTGAGCAACTGAAGATAAAGTGGTCACCCGCTGAACTGCTGCACGGCCAACTGCTGGTTGAGCGTATTGAAGCCACGGATCTGCGCATTTTCCCGGTAGCAAGCAGCGCACCGCCACAACTACCGGCCAGCCTGCAATTACCGCTGGCACTGGAGATCAGGCATCTGGCACTAGGTCGTGTACGGCTCGGCCAAACCAGCGAAAGCGCATCCACGTTAGCAGAATCACTGTCTGCCACGCTTGACAGCGACGGCCGGACACACCACCTGAAACGCCTGCAAGCACAGTTGGGGAAACTCGCATTGACCGCTGACGCCACCCTGGCCGGCGAAAAACCTTTCGCACTCTCAGCACACAGCGCGCTGACAGGCGCCGCACTTGGCCAGCCTTTTGTAATGACCTTGCTGGCAACCGGTGCGCTGGATCAATTGCAGGTTGATGGCGAAATCGTTAGCGGATCTATAACGCCGCCGACGAAAAAACCAGAAAAAATTTCTGGCGCAGCGGGTGCCCTGCATGCCAGGGTAATGCCATTTTCGGCACAGCCGCTGGCTTCACTGCGCCTGAACCTGAACAATATCGACCCTTCGGTATTCGCCACCGGGGCACCGCAGGCTTTGCTTGACGTCGATGCACAGCTGGACAGCACGGGGCCATCCACCGCCGTTGGCATGCTGCATCTCAGCAACCGGCTCAGCGGTGCGCTGGATCAGCAACGCTTACCGCTTGTGTCATTGCAAACGCAGATCAACTGGCAGCATGAAAAACTGACCCTGGATAAACTGGCGCTGGCACTAAGCGGTGGCGGCAGCCTCAAAGGCCGGGGCAATTTCAGCAGTGGACACCTCGACCTTGACCTCGCTGCCCAGGGCGTTGATGCCCGGGCACTGCATGGACGACTGATGCCGACAAAGCTGGCAGGATCGCTAAAAGGCCGTTTTGGCGCTAAAAATCATGCACTCGAGTTTGATCTGCGTGATGCGCTTTATACCTTGCGCGCCCGCGCCAGCCTGAGCCCTGAGGTGATCGAACTGGCCGAGTTGCAATTCGCCACCGGCGATGCCCGCCTCGACGCCCGGGGGCAACTGGCACTGAACGGCGATGAACGCTTTGCAGCGCAGGGCAGCCTTCACAATTTCGATCCGGCACGCTTCCTGCGCCAGAAGAACAACGCCCCGCGCAGTACGATCAATGCCGGTTTCGAGGTAAAGGGAGGGCTGCGGCCGGCGCTCGATCTCAGCCTGCACTTCGATCTGCGCGATAGTCACATCGGTACGCAAAAACTGGCCGGGAAAGGCGAGCTTGATCTACAGGCCAGCCAACTGCGCAAGGTCGACATCGATCTTGAGGCCGCCGGTAATCGCCTCACCGCCCTCGGCGCCTTCGGCAAAGCCGGCGATACGTTGCGTTTCAAAATGCTCGCGCCGAAGCTCGAAGCGCTTGGTTTGTCTGGAATCAGTGGCGACGCTAATTCAGATTTCATAATCGGCGGCAGCATTGCCAGCCCGGAGTTTTCCGGCGAGCTGCAATCGGGCCGCCTGCATCTGGCTTCATTGCTTGATCTCAAGGGCTTGTCGTTGAATGTTGTACTGGGTAGCGGTGCTCAAGGCGTACTGGCTGGCGTGCTGCGCTGTACCGCGTGCGCCCTGCCCGCCTACGGCATCCCCCCGCTACGGCTGGATGTCAAAGCAGAGGGTTTGCGCAAACAGCATCACCTGAGCGCCATCGTCGGCTTGCCGGAAAAACGTGAATTGCATCTGGCACTTGACGGCGGTTTGCAACGGGAATCCGGGAACAAGCCGGG